>JBEKNM010000434.1:0-4487 GCA_049522835.1 Mycobacterium sp. | reverse complement strand
CACCGGCAGCGACGGCACTACCAACCGGTGTACTTGCTCACTGCCACCGGTGGCGTCCAGCGCCCGCAGGCCGGCCTCGATTTCGGCGATCGCGTCGGCGCTCAGGAAAGGCTCGGCCGACACGACGACCGCGCCCGGCTTGTCTTCGTCGCCGGTCGAGACGACCGGCACGAGCAATACCGAAGGACCTGCACCACGCTTGGGCAGCGATGTGGCGACGTTAACGGAGGGACTTTGGTAACCCGGTTCGGTGGACACGGGAAATCACCCTAGTCACCGGAGGCGGCACTTTCGTCAGCAGCGTCCCTGACGCGCAGATCGAAGGCGGTCACCGGATCTTCAAATCCCTTGAGTGCCAACGGGCCATGGGCCATAGCGGGCCAGTCGGGCAACTTGTCACGCAGCTCGGAGGTGGCCAGGATCTGTCCGGGCGCCGCTGCCGCCACCAGTCGGGCTGCCAGGTTGACCGGGTTGCCGAAGTAGTCCCCGTTGATGGCCACGACCGTGCCGAACGCAAGACCGGCGCGGACCTGCAGTCCTTCCTCGCGCGCCTTCGGGTGCTCGACGAGATCAATCGCCACCCGCGCCAGCCGCTCGGGCGCCGAACTCACCCACATCACCTCGTCGCCGATGAACTTCACCACCCGCCCGCCGTCGGCATGCACCACGTCGGAAACGGTGCCGGCGAACTCGTTGAGCAATTCCGACAACTGCGCCGGTGTAAGCGCCTGAGTCAATGCAGTGAAGCCGGACAGATCCGCAAAACCAACACCGCACACAACAGACGCCGACGTGTCGCGAAGGACACCCTCGAAGTGGGTTCGGGCGCTGGTCAGATGATGGCGGTGCACGATATCGATCAGTGCCCCGATCCGGGGGACGAACTCAGCGACTGAGCGGTACGCCTGCGCAGTGGCGAGCTCGTCGTGGGTGTGGGTCATCTGGATGTCCGGCGTCCCGACGCGGATCATTGTCGCCTCGGCTTCAGCGAGCCGGGCCATGGCGGCGCCCAGGACCCGCAACAGGCCGAATGCGCCGTCCTGGCCGATCACCGCCTTGAGCGCGAGCCAGGTTGCCAGGGCGTCGACGTCGGCCTGGCTCAGCGCAGGAATATCGGGACCGGCGACAGTCAGGCCGAGCAAAGCCCAGGCGCGCGCGACGTCCTCGGCTGCTATCCCGAGTTCCTCGGCCGCGGTCTGCAACGTGTAGATCGGGCGCCCCGACCACAACAGAACATCACCGGCAAGGCCGAACAGCCGGCCGCGAAGTTCGGCTTCAACCATCTCGTCGACCGTGAAACCAAGTCCGTCCAGGTACTTGATCAGGTCGGCCCGCTCGCGCGGCTTTGCGATTCCGGCAGCCTCCAGCTGTTCGAAATCCGAGGAGTCAAAGGAATCGCACACCTACCCAAGTCTGCCAGCAGCGGTGCGGATTAGGGTGGGACGCCGTGAGCGATGCGCCAGAGCTGATAAAAGGACCGCTGGAAGACCGCCACCGCGAATTGGGGGCAAGTTTCGCCGAGTTCAGCGGCTGGCTGATGCCGGTGTCATACGCGGGCACCGTCAGCGAGCACAACGCGACCCGCAGCGCCGTCGGCCTGTTCGACGTCAGCCACCTGGGCAAGGCGTTGATCCGCGGACCGGGTGCCGCGCAGTTCGTCAACTCCGCACTCACCAACGACCTGGGCCGCATCGGCCCCGGCAAGGCTCAATATACGCTGTGCTGCACCGAATCCGGCGGTGTCATCGATGACCTGATCGCCTACTACGTCGCCGACGACGAGATCTTCCTGGTGCCCAACGCCGCCAACACCGCTGCGGTGGTCGAGGCGCTGCAAGCGGCCGCACCGGCCGGTCTGACGATCACCAACGAGCATCGGAACTATGCGGTGCTGGCGGTGCAGGGCCCGCGGTCCGCCGACGTGCTCGGTGAACTCGGTCTGCCGACCGGCATGGATTACATGGGCTACGCCGATGCTTCGTTCTCGGGGGTGCCGGTGCGGGTCTGTCGCACCGGGTACACCGGCGAGCACGGCTATGAGCTGCTGCCGCCCTGGGCGTCCGCGGGCGTGGTATTCGACGCACTGGTGGCCGCGGTCACCGACGCCGGAGGTGAACCTGCCGGCCTGGGAGCTCGCGACACGCTGCGCACCGAGATGGGCTATCCGCTGCACGGGCACGAACTTGCGCTGGACATCTCGCCGCTGCAGGCCCGATGCGGCTGGGCGATCGGCTGGAAGAAGGATGCGTTCTTCGGGCGCGACGCGCTGCTGGCCGAGAAGGCGGCGGGCCCACGGCGGCTGCTGCGCGGCCTGCGCATGGTGGGCCGCGGCGTCTTGCGTCCCGGGCTGACGGTGCTCGCCGGGAATGCCCCGGTTGGGGTGACCACGTCGGGAACGTTCTCTCCGACGCTGCAGGTGGGCATCGCACTGGCATTAATCGACACCGACGCCGGAGTCGAGGATGGCCAGCAAATCACCGTCGATGTCCGAGGCCGCGCCGTGGACTGCGAGGTAGTGCGTCCACCCTTCGTCGAACTGAAAACGCGCTAACCGAGATCCCATGAGACCGGGTGCGACGGCTAAAACCCTTTGGCGCGCGCATATACAATCGGCCCATGACCAGCGGCTCCCTTGAATTCACGGTTTCGCGCTCGGCAAATCCGGCGAGCGACGCGGAACGTGAATCGATCCTGCTCGAGCCGGGCTTCGGCAAATACCACACCGACCATATGGTGTCGATCGACTACACCGAAGGCCAGGGCTGGCACACCGCGGCGGTGATCCCGTACGGCCCGATTCAGCTGGATCCGTCGGCAATCGTGCTGCACTACGCACAGGAAGTCTTCGAAGGGCTTAAGGCTTATCGCTGGGCAGACGGGTCGATCGTGTCGTTTCGTGCCGACACCAACGCCGCCAGGTTGCGCTCGTCGGCCCGGCGGCTCGCGATTCCCGAACTGCCCGCCGAGTTGTTCATCGAATCCCTGCGTCAGCTCGTCGCTCTCGACAATGCCTGGGTGCCCCGGGCCGGTGGCGAAGACGCGCTGTATCTGCGGCCGTTCATCATCGCCACCGAGCCGGGACTCGGGGTGCGACCGGCCAAGCAGTACCGCTACCTGCTGATCGCCTCGCCGGCCGGCGCCTACTTCAAGGGCGGCATCAGCCCGGTCAGCGTCTGGGTGTCGACAGAGTATGTGCGGGCCAGCCCGGGTGGCACCGGCGCGGCCAAGTTCGGCGGCAACTACGCCGCGTCGCTGGTGGCCCAGGCCGAAGCCGCCGACCACGATTGCGACCAGGTGGTGTGGCTGGACGCCGTCGAGCGCCGTTTCGTCGAAGAGATGGGCGGGATGAACATCTTCTTCGTATTCGGCAGCGGTGGATCTGCACGACTGGTCACTCCGGAGCTGTCTGGTTCACTGCTACCCGGTATCACGCGAGATTCATTGCTGCAGTTGGCTATTGATGCCGGATTCGCTGTCGAGGAGCGCAAGATCGATATCGATGAGTGGCATAAGAAAGCGGCCACGGGCGAGATCACCGAGGTGTTCGCTTGCGGTACCGCCGCCGTGATCACCCCCGTTTCGCTGGTGAAGTACGGCGACACCGAATTCGCCATCGCCGACGGCGTGCCTGGTGAAGTGACGATGGCGCTGCGTGACACGCTGACCGGGATACAGCGGGGTACCTTCGCCGACACTCACGGCTGGATGGCCCGGCTGGACTAGGCCCGTCTGGGCGCCCGAACGTGACGGTGCAGTCACGCCCGAGCCCCGAACGTGACTGCACCGTCACGTTCGGGGGAGTCTAGAACCGGACCACCCCCGCAAGCGCGACGGCGCTCACCGTCGTGGTCAGTTCAATCGCGGCGCCCAGCACGTCACCGGTGATGCCGCCGAAACGGCGCACACAGTGCGCGACCAGGGCCGTGCCGCACGACACCGCCGCCAGCACCGCAACCGGCCCCTGCCACAGCCGCGTACCCGCCGCCACGGAAACCACAAGCAGCACCGCGAACCAGGCCGCCACCACCGGCAAGGCCTGCGTGCCCGCGACCCGGGCGCCCAGAGAGCTGCCTTCGGCCGCCGGCACCGACCGGCGACACGCCAGCACCGCCGTCACCCGGCCGGCAAATACCGCCACAACGATGCCCCCGAGAAGCCCCGCCGCGCCGAGCGCCGAGAACGCCAGCCCCTGCAACGCCATCGCCAGCACCACAGCTGCCACCCCGAACGGCCCGGTCGATCCGTCGCGCATCACCGCAAGCGCACGCTGCGACGGCCCGTAGCAACCCAGTCCGTCGGCCGTATCGGCAACGCCGTCGATGTGCAGGCCGCGGGTGGCGAGCAGCAGCGCCGCCACTGCGAGGAGTCCGGGCAGCGGGCTGGACGGACCGAAGGCCAACCCGCCTGACCACGTGACACCCGCGGCCAGAGCGCCCAACAGGGCGCCGACCACCGGCAGCGCGGTCATGGCGCCGCGGCCCATCGGG
>JBEKNM010000433.1:0-4506 GCA_049522835.1 Mycobacterium sp. | reverse complement strand
GCTGCTGGTTGCCGCGCTGGGCGAAGTTCCCCTGATCGGTTTCGCCGGCGCGCCGTTCACGCTGGCGTCTTATTTGGTCGAGGGCGGTCCCAGCCGTAACCACGCCCGAACCAAGGCGATGATGCTGGCCGACCCCACGAGCTGGCATGCGCTGATGGCAAAGCTGACCGACCTCACGGTCGAGTTCCTGCGCGGTCAAATCGACGCCGGGGTTGACGCCATCCAGCTATTCGACTCGTGGGCGGGCACCCTGTCGCTGGCGGACTACCGCCAATACGTACTGCCACACAGCTCCCGGGTCTTCGCCACGCTGGCCGACTACGGACTGCCGATGACGCACTTCGGGGTTGGGACCGCCGAGTTGCTGGGCGCGATGTCGGCGGCCGTACAGTCAGGCCAAAAACCTGGGCACCGAACCGTGGTCGGCGTGGACTGGCGAACCGGGTTGACCGATGCCGCCGCCCGCGTCGAGGCGGGCACGGCGCTGCAGGGCAACCTGGATCCGGTGGTGTTGCTGGCGGGCTGGCCGGTGGTGGAACGCGCCGCACGGGCCGTCGTCGACGACGGGCGTCGTGCCGTCGATGCCGGAGCGGTCGGGCACGTCTTCAACCTCGGCCACGGAGTGCTGCCGGAGACCGATCCCGGCGTGCTGACTGATCTGGTGTCGCTGGTCCACTCGCTATGACATCCCGCTCGTATTGCGTTGTAGGCGGCGGAATTTCGGGATTGACCGCGGCATACCGACTGCGGGCGGCAACCGGCGACGACACGACCATCACGTTGTTCGACCCGGGCGACCGACTGGGCGGGGTGTTGCGCACTGAGCTGGTCGCTGGACGGCCGATGGATCTGGGTGCCGAGGCGTTCGTGCTGCGCCGGCCCGAAATGCCGGCACTGCTGGCCGAGCTTGGCTTGTCGGGGCGCCAACTGGCCACCACCGGCGCCCGGCCGTTGATCTACAGCCGGCAACAGCTGCACCCGTTACCGTCCGGCACGGTAGTGGGCATCCCGTCGTCGGCCACATCGCTGGCCGGACTCGTCGACGACGCCACGGTCGCGCGCATCAACGCCGAACCCGCCCGTCAGCTCAGCTGGGAACCGGGCAGCGATCCCGCGGTGGCCGACTTGGTGGGCGACCGGTTCGGCGAGCAGGCGGTGGCGCGGTCGGTGGATCCGCTGCTGGGCGGGGTGTACGCGGGCTCCGCGGCGACGATCGGGCTGCGCGCAGCCGCCCCGAGTGTGGCGGCGGCCCTCGACCGCGGCGCCGCCAGCTTGACCGACGCGGTCCGGCAGGGTTTGCCGCCGGCCACCGGAGCGCCGGTGTTCGGCGCGCTGGACGGCGGCTATCAGGTGCTGATCGACGAGCTCGTCAGCCGCAGCCGACCGCGCCGGGTGCGGGCCGCGGTGCAGCAGTTGTACCGCGCCGAACGCGGCTGGACGCTGATCGATGACACCGGTGCTCGCTGGCACGCCGACGCGGTGATCCTGGCCGTTCCTGCGCCGCGGCTGGCGCGCCTCGTGCAGCAGATCGCCCCGCGCAGTTTCGCCGCCGCGAGCCGTGTCACCAGCGCATCGTCAGTGGTGGTGGCACTCGCCGTGCCGGGTGATACGGCATTTCGGGAGTGTTCCGGTGTGCTGGTGGCCAGCGGCGAGCAGCTCCGGGCCAAGGCGATCACCCTGTCTTCCCGAAAATGGGGGCTGCATGGGGACGTGCAGTTCCTGCGGTTGTCGTTCGGTCGATTCGGCGACGAGTTGGCAGCTAGAGCGTCTGACGACGAGCTGCTGGCCTGGGCGGTGGGGGATCTGGCCACCGTGTTCGGGCTGGACGTCGAACCCGTCGACGCCCGCGTGCAGCGCTGGATCGAGGCGATGCCGCAGTACGGCCCCGGCCATGCCGATGTGGTCGCCGAGGTGCGCGCCGGTTTGCCGCCGACACTCGCCGCGGCCGGCAGCTACCTCGACGGAATCGGCGTTCCGGCCTGCATCGGGGCGGCCGGCGAAGCGGTCACCCGCGTGATCAGGGATGTCGAGGCCTTAGACGCAAGAGTGGCACGATAGGTTTCATGGCCAAACTTGGCAAACTTGATTATGACGCCCTGAACTCGACGCTTCGCTACTTGATGTTCTCGGTGTTCTCGGTGCGGCCTGGCGTGCTCGGCCAGGAGCGCGACGCAGTGATCGACGACGCGTCGACCTTTTTCAAGCTGCAGGAGGACCGCGGCGTCGTGGTGCGCGGCCTCTACGACGTTGCGGGCTTGCGGGCAGACGCCGATTTCATGATCTGGACCCACGCCGAACGCGTCGAAGCACTGCAAGCGACCTATGCCGATTTCCGACGCACCACGACTCTGGGACGGGCCTGCGCGCCGGTGTGGAGCAGCGTGGCGCTGCATCGCCCGGCCGAGTTCAACAAGAGCCATATCCCGGCGTTTCTGGCCGGCGAGGAGCCCGGCGCCTACATCTGCGTGTATCCGTTTGTGCGGTCCTACGAGTGGTACCTGTTGCCCGACGAGGAGCGCCGCCGCATGCTCGCCGAGCACGGCATGGCCGCGCGCGAGTACAAGGACGTTCGGGCCAACACCGTGCCGGCGTTCGCGCTCGGCGACTACGAATGGATCCTGGCCTTCGAGGCCCCCGAATTGGACCGCATCGTCGACCTGATGCGTGAGCTGCGCGCCACCGACGCCCGCCGGCATACCCGCGAAGAGACGCCATTTTTCACCGGGCCGCGGGTTCCGGTCGAGCAGCTGGTGAGCGCTCTGCCCTGATCGGGTCCTGATCAACCAGAAAAGAGGAACACATGACGATCGAGTTCGACCCGACTGATCCCACCCGTTTCGAGCAGATGTACCGCGACGACCGGGTGTCGCACGGCTTGCCCGCGGCCACACCGTGGGATATCGGGGGTCCGCAACCAGTGGTGCAGCAGCTGGTCGCGCTGGGCGCGATCAAAGGCGAGGTGCTCGACCCCGGCACCGGCCCCGGCCATCACGCGATCTACTACGCCTCCAAGGGCTACTCGGCTACCGGCGTCGACGGCTCGGAAGGCGCGTTGCAGCGGGCCCGCGAGAACGCGCAAAAGGCGCGCGTGTCGGTGAACTTCCAGCTGGCTGACGCCACGAAGCTAGAAGGGCTGGACGGCCGGTTCGACACCGTCGTCGACTGCGCCTTCTACCACACCTTCAGCACCGAACCCGAGCTACAGAAGTCCTATGCGCAGGCTCTGCGACGGGCCACCAAGCCGGGCGCGCGCCTGTACATGTTCGAGTTCGGCGAGGGCAACGTCAACGGCTTCAAGATGATGCGGTCGTTGTCCGAAGAAGATTTTCGTAAGGTGTTGCCGGCCGGCGGCTGGGAGATTACCTACCTGGGCACGACCACCTATCAGGTCAACATGAGTACTGAGACGATCGAGATGATGGCCGCGCGAAATCCCGATATGGCCGAGCAGGCGCAGTCTTTGCTGGAACGGTTCCGGGCGATGGAGCCGTGGCTGGTCAACGGGCGCGTGCACGCCCCATTCTGGGAAGTACACGCCACCCGGGTGGACTGATTCACTTCGCCGCGAGAGTGCAACCAGCGATATCGACTCTCGCGAAATACGTTGGGTGGTTGCACTCTCGCGGAAGCCGCTAAGCGTCCGTCGGGACCAGACGCAGCGAGATCGAGTTGATGCAATAGCGCTGATCCGTTGGCGTCGGATAACCCTCACCCGCGAACACGTGGCCAAGGTGGCTGTGGCAGTTCGCGCACAGCACTTCGGTGCGCGTCGTCCCCATCGAGTGGTCGGGACGCAGGATCACCGCGTCGGAGTTCGACGGGTCGAAGAACGATGGCCAGCCGCAATGTGACTCGAATTTCTCGGTGCTGCGGAACAATTCGGCGCCGCAGGCCCGGCAGGCATAGACGCCCCCGGTTTTGGTGTCGGTGTACTCACCGCTGAACGGCCTCTCGGTGCCGGCACGACGCAGCACATCGAACTCCTGCGGGTTGAGTCGCTTGCGCCAGTCGTCATCGCTCAGTTGCACCTTCGGACGCGACGTATCGGAGGAGGTCATGCGTCCACGCTAGCGCGAATGGCGGTGACCCGCCGCGCCCGGCTTCGCCGCGCTTGCGATCACCGCACGCACTCGCGCTGGGCCGTCAGCCAGGCCGGATCGATGCCGCCGTCCAGCCGGTTGTCCGCCTTGGCGTTCAGGTAGCGGAAGTAGAGCACCGTGAAAACCACGATCAGCAGCAGCGACCAGCCGTAGGTGATCTTCAGGTATTGCAGCGCGCGGCCATACCTCATCCAGTTGAACAGCAGCCAGTCGTCCAGCGTCATGAAACCGTAGATCCCGAGCCACGCCGGCCAGTTGCGGATCAGCGAGTTGCGCAGCACGACCGTCATCAGGAATGGGAACAGCATCATCGAGTAGTAGCCCTGGGCCAGCGGCAGCGCCAGCCACGACCACAGCAGCAGCACGCCCGATGAGCTGGTGAACCAGAACAGCGGGTCGCGGGTGC
>JBEKNM010000432.1:0-4512 GCA_049522835.1 Mycobacterium sp. | reverse complement strand
ATCGCGCCCGTTCCCCAACGCCAGAATGCGCGTAAACTCGGGCGGCAAGGGGAATACATGGGGGCACTTACGACGTCCCGAGCGTGACCATGGAGGGAGCTATGGAAACCGTACTTGGTGTGTCGGTGGCGCCGACTGCGGTCCGGATGGTGCTGGTCGAAGGTGAAAATGGAGATGGTGCCACCGTCGATGAAGACAAGTTCGACGTTGCCCCCGAGCAGGATGCGGCAGTCTGCCCAGCCGACCAAGTGATCTCGGCGATCTTGGGGACCCGCGAGGGCGCAGCCGCGGGCGGCTACCAGCTGACGTCGACTGGAGTCACCTGGACAGATCCCGTCGAGGCCGCCGCGCTGCGCGACGCGCTGGCCGCCCACAAGATCGAGAATGTGATGCTGGTCTCGGCCTTTTTGGCCGCGGCCGCACTGACTCAAGCGGTCGGCAACGAAACTAACTACGCCCAAACGGCGCTGTTGTTCATCGAGCCCGATACCGCGACGTTGGCTGTTGTCGACACCGCGGACGGGTCGATCGCCGACGTCCATCGGCAGCCCCTACCCGAAGACGACGAGACGGCGGTGGCCCAGTTGGCCACGATGGTCTCTGGTGCGCAGGCGTTAGCGAGGCGCCCGGACGCCGTGTTTGTCGTCGGCGCCGGCATCGACATCCCGATGATCAAGCCAGCGCTGGAGGCGGCAACCACGCTTCCGTTGACGGCGCCTGAAGAGCCGGATACCGCGCTGGCCCGGGGAGCGGCGCTGGCGTCGGCGAATGCGCCGCTGTTTGTGTCGTCCACTGCGGCGCGGGCCTACGCGCAGGATCCGTTCACCGGTGCCGTGGACCCGTTTGCAATTGCTCCCGGCTACTTCGAGGTCCCGGAATCGGGCGACGACGCCCTCGCTTACAGCGCTGTCCCTGACGACTTTGCCGACGCCTATACCGGCGCGCACACCGCCGCGACCAGTTTCATCGGCGCAGGCCATCGCGACTGGAGGTCGTTCGGGCTAGTTGGCAGCGTGTTCGCGGCGATCTTCATCGTGGGTGTGGCGGCGCTGGTCGTTTCGCTTGCGATCGCTATCCGGCCAACGGCCGGTGTACGGCCCGATCCCGCCCGTAACATCGTCGCCCCCGCCCAGCCGGCACAGGCAGCTCCTGCTCCGGTGCCAGCAGCTCCGGCGCCTGCTGCGGTTCCTGAGGTTCCGGCGGCGGCCCCTGTTCCGGTACCTGCCGCTCCCGCTCCGATACCGGACGTTCCGGCCGTGGTTCCGATTCCGATTCCTGAGGCTCCGGCGCCGGTGGCTCCCCCACTGCCAATTCCGTTACCAATACCTCCGATCTTTGGTGGGCCGTTCGGGCCCGGCGGCGGGTTCCCCGGTGGCCCAGGGCCCGGCGGTGGCGGGTTCCCCGGTGGCCCAGGTCACGGCGGTGGCGGCTTCCCCGGTGGCCCGGGTCACGGTGGCTTCGGTGGAGGTCACGGAGGGTTCGGCCACCGCTAGTTTTCCGGCAGCCACCTGTCATCTGCCGTTTGACTCCCGGTTAGCGGCGCGATGCAGTTAGCTCATCGCGGCCACCTACACAAGTGGTATGAGGTGCACCATCTTTGGTACCGGTTATCTGGGTGCCACCCACGCCGCGGGGATGGCGGAACTGGGACACGAAGTCGTCGGGGTCGATATCGACCCAGGTAAGGTCGCCAAGCTCGCCAGTGGTGACATTCCCTTCTATGAGCCCGGCCTGCGAAAGATGTTGACCGACAATCTTGCTGCGGGTCGATTGCATTTCACCACCGACTACGACATGGCGGCCGAGTTCGCCGACGTGCATTTCCTAGGCGTTGGCACGCCGCAAAAGAAGGGCGAATACGGCGCCGACCTGCGTCATATCCACGCCGTCATCGATACGCTGGTGCCGCGGCTGACCAGATCATCGGTGCTGATCGGCAAGTCGACAGTCCCAGTGGGCACCGCGGCCGATCTGGGCACCAGGGCCGCTGCGCTGGCACGCCCCGGAGTCGACGTCGAGATCGCGTGGAATCCGGAGTTTCTGCGTGAGGGCTTCGCGGTGCACGACACCCTGCATCCCGACCGCATTGTGCTTGGGGTACAAGATGATTCGAAGCGCGCCGAGGCGGCTGCGCGCGAGCTGTACGGGTCTTTGCTGGATGTCGGTGTGCCGTTCATGGTGACAGATCTGCAGACCGCGGAGTTGGTCAAAGTTTCTGCGAACGCCTTTCTGGCGACCAAGATTTCGTTCATCAACGCGGTCTCCGAGGTGTGCGAGGCCGCGGGTGCTGACGTCAGCCTGCTTGCCGATGCGCTCGGATACGACCCGCGGATCGGACGTCAATGTCTCAACGCGGGTTTGGGATTCGGGGGCGGCTGCCTGCCCAAGGACATCCGCGCGTTCATGGCCCGTGCCGGCGAGTTGGGAGCCGACCAGGCGCTGACGTTCCTGCGTGAGGTGGACAGCATCAACATGCGCCGGCGCACCAAGATGGTCGAACTGGCCACCACGGCGTGCGGTGGCTCGATCCTGGGTGCCAACATCGCCGTGCTGGGCGCGGCGTTCAAACCCGAATCCGACGATGTGCGTGACTCGCCCGCGCTCAATGTCGCGGGACAGCTGCAGCTCAACGGCGCCGCGGTCAACGTGTACGACCCGAAAGCCCTGGAAAACGCGCGTCGCCAATTCCCGACGCTGAACTACGCGGTTTCAGTGACGGACGCTTGCGAGCGCGCGGATGCGGTGCTGGTGCTCACTGAGTGGCGGGAATTCGTCGACCTCGACCCCGACGATTTAGCCGATTGGGTGCGGGCCCGGGTCATCGTCGACGGCCGCAACTGCCTCAATGTCGCCCGCTGGCAGCAGGCAGGCTGGCGGGTATATAGGCTCGGCGCGCGACGGCCTTAGAAGGGCGGCGGCTGGTTGCGCTCGGCGGCTCGGCCGGCGTTGAGGGCGCGTTCGGCGTAGATCCGGTAATCGCGATCTTGTTGTCGGGTACGGCGACGCGTGGGCATCATCAGGCCACGCAGGCCCGACGCCGGTCGTTCTGCCGTTGGGGCGCCGGGCAATTGCCCGGTAGGCAACGACAGGGTGGGAAATAGAAGCCGGCTACCCGGTTGGGTGGTGTAGACGTGTCCGCTAGGTGTCGTCCAGGTGACGGTGCCGTCGGGATGTTGCTCGTCGCGCCAGCCGTCCGGACCGCCCCAGAACGTTTTGAGCAGATGATGTTTTCGGCATACGCATTTGAGGTTGGACGGGTGAGTCGGGCCCAGCGGGTAAGGGACCGTGTGGTCCACATCGCAGCATTCGGCCGGCCGATCGCAACCCGGGAAGCGGCACGTCAGATCCCGGCACCGGATGAAGCGTTGCAGCTGGGCTGAGGGGCGGTACCCGGACTCTGGTGGGCTATCGCCAGGATGGCGCAGCGGCAGGACGGCGGCGCCACCGGCGATCAGCTCGGCCAGCCGCGGAGGCGGCACCGGGGCGCCGCCAGGAAGCCACGCTGAAGGCAGCCTGTCTGGGGTGATGGGTCGCCGCGCGGGCTCACCCGAAGTGTGTGGGTCCGGCGTCGCGGCAAGCGATGAGGCCTCAGCCACGACGTGAATGACGACAGCGGTTGCCCGCGGGTCGGCGTCGACTCTGGCGGGGCACCCGGGGGTTGCGCAGGCGCAGGGAAGCTGCTCACCTCCGGCGGCCAGGGTCCCCAGTGCGTCGGCGCGGCGCTGGGCGATGGTGCGGGGGTCGTCTTCGCAGACCTGATGGGCCATTTGGGTGAGTCGGCGGTCCAACACGGCCGCGTCGGTGGCTAGCAGCGAGCCCCATAAATGCGCGGTGCCGGAGCGATCGTCGGCCGGGGCGATCACCACGTCGCGCCCACGCGCACTTGCCCGGGCGCGCCGCACTGCCTCTGGGTCGTAGCGGTCGACGATGGCATCGATGGCCAGAGCGGTCTTGGTTGCTGACAGCGGCCCGAACTTCGTCACGTCACCGGCCAGGCTTTGGTCGATGAGCCGCATGGTGTCTGGGTCGGTGATCAGATCGGTGTGCCACACGATTGAGCTCGCCAGCCGGGCGCTGATGATGCCGTCGGCGAATAGGGCTGCGACCGCTGGCAGCCGGTCCCGCAATCCCGTGGCCAGATACATTTGACCTGAGGCCATGCCGTGGCTGATGTTCTGCGCAGCCGCCACCTCGGCGGCCATGGCGTCCCAGTTGTCGCACGACCAGCCGGCCATGTCGGTGGGTCCGTCCGCACGGCGGGCCACTAGTTCGGCGGTCGCCGCCAACCGACGTGCTGCGGCCGCAGCCTCCACTCGCGCGCACTCGGCGATCGCGGCTACCACCGCAGCGTCGTCGACATGCTTCAGTGACTCGGCACTGGGCAACGACAGCTCGAACATACTTGCGATATTAACCTCGAGGCTCCGACACCGGTCAGGCCGACATCACGGGCTGTGGACAAACTCCTAACTGTGCATATCTCGGCGGGTAGCCTGACCCACGTGGACTACG
>JBEKNM010000431.1:0-4520 GCA_049522835.1 Mycobacterium sp. | reverse complement strand
TTCTCTGATCTGGGCAGTGCCGCGCCGGCAGCGAACATTCCCGGGCCCGCGGTGGATGAGCCCGTGGGAACCCCGGGGGCCCACGAGACTGCGGTGCTGGCAGGTGGGTGCTTTTGGGGTGTGCAGGGCGTCTTTGAACACGTCAAAGGAGTCAACCGGGCGGTGTCGGGTTACGCGGGCGGCAGCGGACCGACCGCACACTACGACATGGTGAGCACCGGCACGACCGGGCACGCGGAGTCGGTGGAGATCACCTACGACCCTTCCCAGATCACCTACGGACAACTATTGCGGATCTACTTCTCCGTCGTGCACGACCCGACCCAACTCGACAGGCAGGGGCCCGATGTAGGAACCCAATACCGGTCGGCCATCTTCGCGCAGAATGACACGCAGAAAAAGGTCGCCGAGTCCTACATCGGTCAGCTCAACGATGCCAAAGTCTTCGGTGCCCCGATCGTCACCCACATCGAGAATGCAACCGAATTCGTTCCCGCCGAGGCACATCATCAAGATTTCCTGAACTCCAACCCGACCTATCCGTATATCGCCATCAACGACATGCCCAAGCTCGACAACCTCATGCGTCAATACCCGGACTTGTATCGCGAACAGCCGGTCCTCGTCGGCGCGGGTAGCAACTGAGGTGGGCACCGTTCACCGCAACGTTGCGACGGCAGCACGCGAAGTCCCAGTCGTATGGGATCGGCGACAAGTCAACGACGCTGTCAGTCAATGTGGTTCAGATCGACCTAGCTGGGGAGGGGTTCACCGACCGAGATGTTGACACTCATCGCTATCGGCCTTGTCGGCGGGCTGATCACCGGCATCTCGCCGTGCATCTTGCCGGTGCTGCCGGTGATCCTCATGTCGGGCGCGCAGGGCGCCCGGGCCGGAGCCGGAATACCTGCTGCGGCGGGGTCAGTGGGCCCGCCGCCGGCCAAACCCTCACGCGCCGAGTCGCTGCGGCCATATCTAGTGATCGCGGGTCTGGTGGTCAGCTTCAGCGCGGTCACCTTGGCCGGATCGGCGTTGCTGTCGCTGCTGCGCCTGCCGCAGGACGCCATCCGGTGGTTGGGATTAGTCGCCCTCGTCGCGATTGGCGTGGGATTGATCTTCCCACCTTTTGAGGCACTGCTGGAGAAGCCGTTCTCCTGGCTGCCACAGAAACAGTTCGGCTCGGGCAGCGGCGGTTTCGGGCTGGGGCTCGCGCTCGGTGTGCTGTATGTGCCGTGCGCGGGACCAGTGCTGGCCGCTATCGTCCTGGCAGGCGCAACCGGCTCAATCGGGTTGCCCACGATCGCATTGACATTATCTTTCGCTGTCGGCGCGGTGGTGCCGCTGCTGATCTTCGCACTGGCTGGCCGCCGGGTAGCCGAGCGAGTGCGCGCCTTCCGCCGCCGCCAACGCGAGATCCGAATCGCCGCAGGCGTCGTCACCATCCTGTTAGCCGTGGCGCTGGTGTTCAACCTGCCCGCAACCCTGCAACGGGCAATTCCCGACTACACCATGTCCTTTCAGCAGAGACTTGGCGGCGGGGACGAGGTCCGTCGACAGCTCAACTTGGGCGGCGTGGTCAATGGCCAGAACGCCGCGTTGTCCAACTGTACGGATGGCGCGACCAAACTCGAAAGCTGCGGCACCGCACCGGACATCAAAGGGATCGCCCAATGGCTCAACACGCCGGGCGGAGCACCGGTCGACCTGAAGTCACTGCACGGCAAGGTGGTCCTGATCGACTTCTGGGCCTACTCGTGTATCAACTGCCAGCGCAGCATCCCCCACGTCGTCGGCTGGTACAGCGCGTACCACGATAAGGGATTCGACGTTATCGGCATCCACACGCCGGAGTACGCCTTCGAGCACGATAAAGGTAACGTTGCGACCGCTGCCGCCGAGCTTGGGATCACCTATCCCGTCGCGTTGGACAACGACTATGCGACCTGGACCAACTACCGCAACCAGTATTGGCCGGCCCACTACCTCATCGATGCCAACGGCACAGTCCGTCACATTAAGTTTGGCGAAGGCGGCTACGACGTCACCGAACGCCGGATCCGGCAGCTGCTTTCGCAGACGGACAAGAATGTCAGCCTGCCGCCAGCCGTCGATGCGCCCGACACAACACCGACGTCATCGCTGACCCCGGAGACCTACCTTGGCGCCCGAACGGCAGTCAACTATGGCGGCCGGGGAGCCTACAAGCAGGGCACCGCCACGTTCGACTATCCTGCCCAACTCCCGGCCGACGCGTTCGCCTTTCGTGGCCGGTGGACCCTGGACCCCCAGGCCGCGACCGCTGAGGACGACGACGACACCATCGCGCTCAACTACCACGCCCGCAACGTCTACCTGGTGGTCGGCGGCACCGGCACACTCACTGTGACCAGAGACGGTGAGGCCAAACGAATCTTCGTGACTGGCCCCCCCAACATGCACCAAATCGTCTCGGACCACGCCGGCGGGAACGGGCATCTTGAGGTAGGGCTGTCCAAGGGATTGCAGGCCTACTCCTTCACCTACGGCTGACGACTATTTATGCAAATGCTTCGACTTCGGGCAGAACCGACAAGGCTCCCTACTTGCCACGCTGGCTGCTGCTCACTGCCACGTTCTACCTCATCAGCGCCGTGTGCTACACCGCCGAAACGGTTCTAGCGCAGTAGAAAGGGGAGTCTGATTAAATCTGACGCTAGCAGGCCGATCGTGCTGTACGGTGGTGCAGCCGTTCTTGTTTTAGCGGTCGGCTGCGGTGGTGGCGGTGGTAAGTCGCCAAGCAGCACGACTGCCACGACACCGACGACGAATAACTCGTCCAGCGTGACGCCAGCACCCCCAGCCGCAGCAACTTCCGGGAGCTCCACCGGCGGCGGAGGAGGCGGCGGCGCCTTCCCCGGACGTCCCGTCATATGTTATGTCGGCCTCAACTGTGGTTGTATTCGCCACATCACCTGTTACACGCCCGGGCCAGCTCGCCTACCTCTAACTGCGCCGCCGCCGCCAACACCACCGCCACCACGCCCGGGTGGAGGACCGGATCCGTGAGGCCAAGACCACCGGGCTGCGTAACTTGCCCTGTCACGCACCGGCGCGAACGCTGCATGGCTGGATCATCATGGCGGCAACGGATTTAATGGTGTGGACCAAACTGATCGGGTTCACCGACCACCCCGATCTAGCCACCTGCGAGACCGCCACCTTATCGTCGCCTCCAACAAACCCTTCGGCAAGGCGCATTTTTGGCGAGCCGCTTATTTCGAGGCGCGCTGCCGCACGAATCAGCGCCCGCTATTCCGATCTCGTCGCCCCCATCTCAGCGCGGCAGGCGGACTGGCAACCAGCCCGTGGCTGTTTCCGAGTGTGCGTCCCGGGCGGCATCGTCAGCCCCAAGAGATCATGGAAAGGCTTGGACGACTGGGCATCGATCTGCTTGGCGCGCGAAATACCGCCTTGCAGAGCCTCGTCGTGGCGGCGCCAGCGCCCCTTGTCGCCGAACTGCTCGGCTACAGGTACAACACCGTCCAGCGCCACGCCGAAATCGCAGCCCAGCCATGGGCCCGCTACGTGACCAAAACAGCCATCGAATCGAACTGACCCCATTGTCCTGTCGACCGATGATGTCGCCGAACTAAAGCGGCTGCGCGCCGAGAACGCCGAACTGCGCATGGAGGGCGATCTTTTAAAGCGATCGGTGGTCCTGTGGGTGAAGGAGGATGCGTGGCGGCCGTAGCGTGATCGATGGGGCCGCCGGCACTCCTCGGCCGGGTTGCAGGCACCAGACCACTACGAGAAGACCACTACGCATGAGCCGATCGCGGCGTGATACTGCCGACAAAAAATCTGTCTCAATTGGGGATCCTTAACCGGGCTTGGCGGCACGTGCAGGAGGCCGCCCTGTCAGCCCAGCGGTGGTCGAATTGTGTCCGACCTCAGTCCGTCCAAGAACACTTCGGTCATGCGCTTGTTGAAGCTTGGTCGCTCGCTGCGGACCGGCTGACTGATCAGGGCGATGGTCGTGAGGACTTCTCGAGCCGTAATGTCGTCGCGGGCGTACCCGCCGTCTACCGCTCCGGCGAGGAGCGTTTGCAGCGCTGGTTCGAGCCGGTCCAGGAGGTGCTGCGGCAGGTCGTCGTAGGCGGGGTCGCCGGAGTGCAGTGCTGAGGCGAGCCCGCGTTTGGTGCCGACGAAGTCCGTGAAGCGCTCGATCCAAGTCGTGAGCGCTTCCCACGGGCTGAGCGTGGTCCCGAGCTTTTCGGCGGCTTCGACGCACTCGTCGATTTCGTGTTGCAGGACGGCGACGATGAGCTCGGATCGGCGAGGGAAGTGCCGGTAAAGCGTTCCGACGCCGACTCCCGCGAGGTCGGTGATCTCCTTCGCGGGCGCGTGCTGTCACGTCGGTGATTCCACCATGGTGCGCGAGACCGCTCAGGTCCAATGAATCTTTCGCACAACGCATCCCACCCCGCGCATCACCGCAGCTCGGCGAATCCGCCCGTTCGGTAAAACTGCGCGCCGAGCAC
>JBEKNM010000430.1:0-4543 GCA_049522835.1 Mycobacterium sp. | reverse complement strand
TAATTGTCGTGGTGGGGTCGGCATGGAGCGCGGATTCGGGATTGCTCCCAGGCGAATGCTGGCGACCCGACCTCACCCACGATCCGCCCAGGACTTAGGGCGAGTGGGGCGGGGTTGCCGCCTCCGCACGGACTTAACCCGTCCGTCGGGTGGCGCCGGCGGCTGCCAGTGGGGTCGCGACGTCTTCCAGCGACTTGCCTTCGGCATCGACCGCGAGGAACCAGGCGACCAGTCCGCCGACCATCATCACTCCCGCGCCGAGCAAGTAGCCCAGGAACAGCGGGAAACGCTGGGAACCATCGCCGATGAGCGCGCCGTAGATGACCGGACCGAGGGCCCCGAAGCACTGGGCGATGGCGAAGAACACCGCGATCGCCTTCGCCCGAACCTCCAGCGGAAAGATCTCGCTCACGGTGAGGTAGGCAGCGCTGGCCCCGGCCGACGCGAAATAGAAGATGACGCACCAGACAATGGTCTGGGTAATTGCGTTGAGCACCCCAGCGTTGAACAAGACCGCGCTCACGGCCAGCAGGAGACCAGAAAGCAGGTACGTGCCCGCGATCATCTTCCTGCGGCCGATGGTGTCGAAGAAGTGCCCGAGGGTCAACGGCCCCGCGAGGTTCCCGATGGCGAATGCGATCAGGTACAGCGGCGCCGACCCCGGGGCCACCCCGTAGAACTTGCCGAGCACCAGGGTGTAGGTGAAGAAGATCGCGTTGTACAGGAACGACTGGCTGATCATCAGCACGGCGCCCAGGACGGACCGGCTCGGGTAGTCGCGGAAAAGCACTCGCGTCAGCGCCAGGTAGCCGATCTTTGCGGTGGGTTGCAGCTCGATAGCCTTGCTGTCGTCGACCGCGGGCAGCGTGATACCGGTGGACTCCACCTCGTGCTCGATGTAGGAGATCGAGCGCTCGGCGGCCTCCACGCGGCCGTTCATGACCTGCCAGCGCGGGCTCTCCGGCAAGTTCCGCCGCACCAGCAGGATCACCAGGCCCAGGACCGGGCCGATCAGGAAGGCGAGGCGCCAGCCCAGGCTCGGGTCGATCGCCTTAAGCAAGACGAACGTGCCAAGTGTGCCGAGGATCGCGCCGGCCCAGTACGTGCCGTTGACCGCGATGTCGACTCTGCCCCGGAAGCGGGCCGGGATCAGCTCGTCGATCGCCGAATTGATGGCAGCGTATTCCCCGCCGATACCCATGCCGGCGATAAACCGGGTGATGTAAAGGAAGACGATCCAGCCCGTGCTATTGCCCAGGGTCAACGCGGTCAGACCGCTCCCCACCAGGTAGACACCCAAGGTGATCATGAAAAGGTTGCGTCGGCCGAGCTTGTCCGACAGGCGCCCGAAGAACAGCGCGCCGACCACCTCGCCAGCCAGGTACACGGTGGCGACGAGCCCGACCGCCGCCGAAGACAGACCGAGCGTCTCGGGCTCGGTGAGCGTGTCGGCCACCGCGCTAGCCACGGTGATCTCTAGACCATCGAGGATCCAGGCCACACCGAGCGCGACCACCATCCGCGTATGAAACGGCGACCACGGCAGCCGGTCAATCCGGGCGGGAATGAGACTGCGGATCACACCCTGGGTCTCAGCGGGTGTCGCCATGATCGCCTCCTCGCGAATCGGCACAAACGGCGGAGCCCTCGTTCCCGTCATTCTGCGATCGCAAACCTCTCCACGCACCGAGAACCTGGCGCCACGGTATCTGCCGCGCCACCGATAACCGCCCGCAGATTCGGGCGGTTACTCAAACCCACGCGGGTATTCCATTCTTTAGCAACGCCGCAGTGCCTGCGGCGGCTATCACGGAGATATTGATGAGTAACCCAGGTGAGCAGTTAACCGAACAACCACAGGCAGAACAAGGCGGACAGCACCGGCACTGCAGGGATCCTCGGCATCGGGCTGATCTGCTTGTCCACGAGTCTCGCGACAGCACCTAGAGCGCCGACTGACGGCGATGCAGGGGTGGCTGGTCGCTGAAAAGTGAACAGCGCGTGCTGATCTAGTTCGCCGGTTGACATGTCGCTGATGTGCGCGTTATGTGGGTGGTGCTGAGCATGCAGCCGGCCTGGGGCCGGTGTCGCCGCCCTCTCGGGCTGCGGCGCCGGACTGGAGACACCGCCTAGACATTGATCTGGTTTATGTCACCCGGGAAGTCCCTGTGAACTCGTTGCCCCTCACCACACTTGACGTCGCGCATGTTGGCGCGCGCCGGTACCGACGCCGGGGAGCGGGTGTGATGTGCGCGCACTGTTGGTGCCGTTCAGGGTGGACCTCGACCCGGCAGCTCTGTGATCTTGCCTCTCCCGACCGCTTCGGGACGCCTCTAGCTATCGCATGCGCGCCTCGCGAAGTGTGCTATCGATCTCGAAGATCGGACCTGCCCGGTGTACCGCACAGATGGTGCGTCGCCAGCCGGCGGGGTGCAGAAGCGAAATTGACCTTTCCGCAGACACCCGCTTGGGTATCGCTTTCGAAGGAAGAGGAGGACTGAAATGCCTGTTTGGGGATGGATTTTGATCGCAGCGATAGTCGTGATCGCCGCGGTGGCGATCATCGTTGCCCGGTCGGCGATTAGTCGCACGAGGACCGAACGGCTGAAGGAACGGTTTGGTCCCGAGTACGAGCGGACCGTAGGTGAGGCCGGCGAACAACGCGCCGCGGAGCACGAACTCGCTGCGCGCGAACGAAAGCGCGACAAGCTCGACATCATCCCTTTGTCCCGCCAGGCGCGAGAGAAGTACGCCGACCGGTGGCGGACCGTGCAGACCGCGTTCGTCGACAATCCGTCGAGCGCAGTGGGCGATGCCGACCGGCTCGTGACTCAGGTCATGCGCGAGCGCGGCTACCCGATCGACGACTTCGACCAGCGGGCGGCCGACATCTCGGTCGACCAGCCGACGGTCGTCGAGAACTACCGAGCCGCGCACAGCATCTCCCTTTCGCAACAGCAGGGCGACGTCGGCACGGAGAAGCAGCGTCAGGCGTTCGTCCATTACCGCGCGCTCTTCGAGAAGTTGCTCGAGACCGACAAGAACAAAAACAAGTCACAGGAGGCGCGCGCATGACAACCCAGGATCAGCAGACCGAGACGACCGGCCCGACCCAGGGGATCGAATCCTCAACCGTGGGGACCGACTCGTCGACCGTCGGGACCGAATCATTGACCGCGGGAATCGGCCCGTCGACCGTGGGGACCGGCCCGTCGACCGAGAAATCGCTTTTCGCCGAGGACGAGCTTTCGGGGCTCCGCTCGCGCTGGGACGATGTCCAGTCGGGCTTCGTCGACGATCCCCGAGAATGCGTCCACAAGGCCGACGGCCTCGTGTCGGACGTCGTCGACCAACTCACCACCGGCTTCTCAGAGGCACGTTCGCGCCTCGAGGCGCAGTGGGCTCGAGGCGAACAGGCCTCTACGGAGGACCTTCGCCTTGCCCTAAAGCGCTACCGCGAGTTCTTCCAGCGGCTGCTCGCGGTCTAAGGACCCAACAGTCATGGACAACGACCTATGGACCTACCCCGAGACCATCGGCCGACTCGACGTGACAGGCTTCAAGGTCGAAGCTGCAGACGGCTCGATCGGCAAGGTTGACGAGTCGACCAACGAGGCAGGCGCAAGCTATCTCATCGTCGACACCAGAGTCTGGATCTTCGGCAAGAAGGTCATACTTCCTGCGGGACTTATCCAACGTGTTGACCGCGACCAGGAGAAGCTCTACATCGCGCCGACGAAGGACCAGATCAAGGACGCACCCGAGTTCGACGACGACGCTTCCGAGGATTACCGCTCAGCGGTCAACGACTACTACTCGGCAGAGGAAATGCGGTCCGCAACGCCGAGACAACAACCCATAGCTTGGAACACGGCTAACCGCGGTCACTCATGAGTGGTTCGGATCGAGATTGTCGGGTGTCGGGTGTTCGGCGATGCTGGCGGATCTGTCGATGGGCTGCAGATGCCTTCGGCAGAGCGATCCAGCAACCCCCCCTAACCTTCTGGGACGGCGGCCAGGACACGAACCCGGGCCGCGCACAACACGCCATTCAGCAACGGGCCAAAGCCAATCGGGACGCCCGCCGCGGCAAGTATGCGCACACCGCCGCCCTGGTTCACACATGAGCACCAGCCGCGGCTCGACACTGCAGAAGATCGCCTCCACGACAACGCCCCGCCTTCTGCCCACCCCGAGCGTCCCTGAGGATCGCCACTATCACGACAGCAGTGACTGCCCCTATGGGGGGCGGATCACCGGCTACCACGACGACCCTGCCGCCGCCGCGTATCCTCGCCGATGCAACTGGTGCATCGAACACGATCGGCCAACTGGTCCAGCGCCGCGCTGACCGGACCCGTCCCGTGTGTCACCAGAAGACGCGAGCTCGTCACGGGTTGGGGTCTCCGTGAAATGTATTGCGGTGTATTGAGATCCGGCATCGGAATGATGGATCGCATGGTCGAGCGGGCGGCCTGCCGGCTAGGCCGTGTCTCCTAATTGATTTGCCCCGACGCGGGCGTGGATGACGGCGCAGGCCAAT
>JBEKNM010000429.1:0-4577 GCA_049522835.1 Mycobacterium sp. | reverse complement strand
AGATCCACGGCTCAATTCCGGTAAACACCGATGGCGGGCTGATCGCCAACGGTGAGCCGATCGGCGCGTCGGGGCTGCGGCAGATGTACGAGCTGGTGCGTCAGCTGCGGGGCGAGGCGGGCGAGCGTCAGGTGCCCGGCAACCCGCGCGTCGGCCTGGCGCAGGTGTACGGCGCACCTGGCACCGCGTCGACGACCATCCTGTCGCTCTAGATCGCGGGGCCGAGCAGGTCGTCGGCGTCGCGAATGATGTAGCCGTAGCCCTGCTCTGCCAAGAAGCGCTGCCGATGCGCGGCGTATTCGGCGTCCAGGCTGTCCCGGGCCACTACGGAATAGAAGATGGCGCCGCCGCCGTCGGCCTTGGGTCGCAGTAGCCGGCCCAGCCGCTGGGCCTCCTCTTGGCGTGAGCCGAACGTTCCCGAAACCTGAACTGCCACGGAGGCTTCCGGCAAGTCGATGGAGAAGTTGGCGACTTTGGAGACCACCAGCGTGGAGACCTCACCCCGGCGGAAGGCGTCGAATAGCGCTTCGCGCTCGCGGGTTTTCGTCGACCCCTGAATAACCGGGGCGTTCAGCTCTGTACCGAGCTCATCAAGCTGATCCAGGTAGGCGCCGATCACCAGGGTCTGCTCGCCGGGGTGCTTCTGCAGAATCGACTTGACCACAGCAATTTTGGTGTGCGCCGTCGAGCACAGCCGATAGCGTTCTTCGGGTTCGGCGGTGGCATAGATCATCCGCTCGTTGTCGGTCATGGTGACCCGGACTTCGACACACTCCGCCGGGGCGATCCAGCCCTGAGCTTCGATGTCCTTCCACGGCGCGTCATAGCGTTTCGGGCCGATCAGCGAAAACACATCACCCTCGCGGCCGTCTTCGCGGATCAACGTGGCGGTCAGCCCCAATCGACGCCTGGACTGCAGGTCGGCGGTCATCCGGAACACCGGCGCTGGCAACAGATGCACCTCGTCGTAGATGATCAGGCCCCAATCGCGGGTGTCGAAGAGCTCTAGATGGCGGTACTCGCCCTTGGTGCGGCGGGTGACCATCTGGTACGTCGAGATGGTGACAGGCCGGATTTCCTTGCGTTCTCCGGAGTATTCACCGATTTCGTCCTCGGTCAGCGACGTGCGCGCGACCAGCTCGCGTTTCCATTGCCGGGCGGCGACGATGTTGGTAACCAGGATCAACGTCGTCGCACCGGCTTTCGCCATCGCGGCCGCGCCGACCAGCGTCTTTCCGGCGCCACAGGGAAGCACCACCACGCCGGAGCCGCCGGCCCAGAAAGAGTCTGTGGCCAGCTGCTGGTAATCGCGCAGCTGCCAGCCGTCCTCCTGCAGGCTGATCGGGTGCGCTTCGCCATTGACATAACCAGCGAGATCCTCTGCTGGCCAACCGATTTTGAGCAGCATCTGCTTGACCCGGCCGCGCTCGCTGGGGTGCACGACGACGGTGTCATCATCGATCCGGGCACCCAGCATCGGCGCGATCTTCTTGTTGCGCAGCACCTCCTCGAGCACCGCGCGATCCAGGCTTACCAGCGTCAGGCCGTGCACCGGACTTTTGACCAGTTGCAGCCTGCCGTAGCGGGCCATCGTGTCGACGATGTCGACCAGCAGCGGCTGCGGCACCGCGTAACGGGAGAAACTGACCAGCGCATCGACGACCTGTTCGGCGTCGTGGCCGGCAGCGCGTGCATTCCACAGCGCCAGGGGTGTGATGCGATAGGTGTGGATGTGTTCGGGCGCGCGTTCCAGCTCGGCGAACGGCGCGATGGCGGCCCGTGCGGCGCCGGCCTGCTCGTGGTCAACTTCGAGCAGCATCGTCTTATCGGACTGCACGATCAACGGCCCGTCAGTCACAAGCGCCGCTCCTTCTCATCGCTTCGCTCTGCATCGTCGCCCGCGGGGGTCATGCCGTCCATTATCCGTCGTCGGCCGACACGATCGACGTGATGCGGTGGATGGCGAAGTCGCGCAGCCGTCCGGACGCCGAATCGAAGGCCGTTAGCTGACCGCCCCTTATACCGATCGGCGCTACCACCCGCTGAGTAGCCACGCCGGCGGCGTCGAGATAGCCGATCACCAGCGTGTCTTGATCCCTGGCCGCGCGCTGCAACAGCGACATCGTCACCACCGGGTCCACGCGGATATTGCCGAACGGTGCGGCGGTCACCTTGCGTAGCACCGCGATCACCGCGTTCAGGGCGTCAGCGCTTGGGCGCGGCAGGGGGCGGTACGGCCGACGCTGCTGCGGCGTGGCTACCCGGGCCCCGTACGGGCGGACGTCGACGATGGCGCCGGAGGAATCTTCGGCGGCCGGGGCGAAGCCTGCGGCGCGTAGCGCGACCAGCACCTCAGCGATCGGTGCGGGACACACCGCCACCGTCGGCGCCAGGGCACGTAGCTGCAGCGCTTCGGCGGCCGCCACCGCCTGGGCGAGCAGCGTTGGGTCTTCGCAGCGTACGAACGAGGCGGCCATCCCGATTCGAAGCTGACCATGCCGACGCGCGACGTCGTCGATAAGGTACGTGAGCCCTTGCGGCACCGGTGTTTTGGAGTGCTTCGCGAAAAGCGCGTGCATCCAGTCGCGGGTCTTGCCGATGTCGAGGCCGTGGCGGATCGACTGCTCGCTGATGCGGTAGACGATCGCGGCGCCGGCTGATTCGACGGTGGCGACCGCGGCCAGTTGTTCGGCGAGATCGCGCTCCAGTGGCCCTGGCACCACGACGGTCAGATCGGCCTGCACCAGGAAATGGTCGATCGGCCGGGGCAGCGCACGGGTCATCGCCTCGACCACGGTAGCGGGGTCGATGGCCTCATCCAGTAGCGCTCGACCCGGCGTGCTGATCGCCCCACGACCCACCAGGCCAAATGCGTGGCCCTCGGCCAGCAGATCCCCGACTGGTCCCGGCTGCAGCCGCCTGGCCCAGCGCGGGCGCAGCCAGGTCAGCGCAGCCGACGCTTCGGCCGCGTCGACACCGGCACCGGCGGGTAGCCCGGACAGCATTCCCAGCAATAGCCGGCGATCTAGCGGCGCGGCTGTAGAGTACAGCGAATCTGAAAGGGCGCCATAAGGTTTGGCGTCTGGGCCGCGGCTGCCGATTAGCGCAGGCCGGCCCGGCAGGTCAAGCCAGGTGCTGGCCAGCAAGTGCCAACGCTCGGCGGGGGACATCGCGGCGAACCGGTCGGCGGCCGCCGTTGGCGCCCAATAAGGCCCGTCGCCGTTGGCCGGCTCCGGGTCGGGCGTGCCGCTGGCGATCAATCTGGCCGCGGCTGCGACCTCGAGGATCAGGCCCAGTCGCGGCTCATCGATACCGGTCGCTTTGGCCAACCGCCTGACTTCGCGGACTCCCAGCCCGCCGCTGCGCAACTCGGAAACAGGTGCGGCGCTGAGGATTTCGAGCAATACGTCTAGCTCGTGGAGCAGGTCGATGACGGCTCCGGCCGCCGCGGAGTCGGCGTCGTCGGGACTGGTGGTCGACACCACCGGGTCAGGTGCCGTCAGCTGCATCGGACCGGGGTGCTCACCGCGCAGCACCTGCCCGACATGCCGGGGCAAGATCACCGTTTCGGCGTCGACCCGCCGCAGCAGGCCTGTCGCCAGCAGCTGCGGCACCGGCCGGTCCGCTCGGGCGCCGGGCGCGGCGTCGCGGGTACGCCCCATCGGGGACCCATCAAGCAGTTTCTCCAGCAAATTCAGCTGCGCCTCGTTGAGCCCGTCGACGAGATCGGCGATCTCTTCGCCGGTGCGCGAGCTGTCCTCAAGCGTGACTTGCCCCGGATGCCATGGCAATGCCGTGCCGGCGTCGGCGGCGACCCGGACCGTCGGCTCGCCCCAGACCAGGGCGCGATGCCTGAGGTCGTCCAGCGCAGCGACCACGTCAGCTTGCGGAGCGCGGTCGCCGATCAGTGCCAGCAGCTTGGCAGTCGGCACCGGCGTGGTATCGGCCTGTAGCACCAGCAGTGCGTCGAGCACCGCCAGCCGCAAGAAGTCGAGCTCGTCGGTGGCAGCCTTGACCGACTGGCGCGCCTGAGCGCGAGCGGCCAGTGCGGCGATACTGCCGGGCGGCGGCTGGGCAAGGTCCGGCCGTAGCTCTAGCAGCCGGATCAGCCGTTCGTCGGGCATGTCAGCAAGCCAGGACCCCAGCGGGATATCCGCGGTGTTGTCGGTCATTGCTGACCAGCGTAAAGCAGCCGGCAGACCCCAATGCGATCGTGCACAAGCGGGCGCCACGGAAAGCTCACACGTGAACTCGGCTCGTGCAGCCTTGCGCACCGTGGGCGTGCGCGACCTGTCAGAATGTATCTCGTGGCTGACATTGCTGAAGACAAGGCAAGCAAACCCAGATACGTGGACAACGGCTGGCCGACGACGGACCCAGACGACCATGCGGTAAGCGAACTCGCTTGCGATCGGGCGGGTGCGTTATCCCCTTTCGGTGACGTGGTGTTCCCGGTGCCCTCCGACGACCTGCCCTACCTCCACCCGGTTACCGTCGTCAACCGCTAGGTCGGCAGCATGGCTGGGGCATCCAGGCCTGATGCGACCTGGGAGTCGGGGGAGACCCGCTCGGGAACG
>JBEKNM010000428.1:0-7778 GCA_049522835.1 Mycobacterium sp. | reverse complement strand
GAACCGTGTTGTTGGTGCATGAATGAGATTGCGCGGGGCCGCGCCTCCGGGCCGCCCATGAGACGAATCATGCGTACACCGTTGGCCATGGCCAGCTCGTATCCCTGGAGCACATAGGGAAGACCCGGCCCGATCACCTCAAAAGTGAACCTGACGTCGGTCTCGGCGGTCCCCGAGTCGGCGGTCAGCTGCAACGCAGGGGAATGAACGTAGAGGTAACTTGCGATCGACTCCATCCCGCCCAGCAACGTCTGGGCGTTCCGCGCGATGACGGCGATCGGTCCCAGGATGTCCAGGCCCTGCCAGCGCGAGAGACGAAGCCCGAAGTCCGGACAATGCAGCTCGGCAGCGCTGGCCTCCAGCATGCGGACGAACGCCTCGAAGGAGATGAACGCGTCGTCCTCATACTCGACACCCAGCGGGATGTGGAAACGCGACAGGAATGGCTCGGGGTCAGCGCCGAGCTCTCTGACCAAGTCGCTGTATCCCCACAGGTTGGTGGCGCGGATCAGGCTGGCCATTCGATCACCCTCGTGTCGGGAAATGACAAAAGTACGTCGCAATCTGTCAAGACCCGCGACCCTGACCTCAACCATTCTGTTTCTACAAAGTTTCTGCAAGGTCCTGCGGACACAGCAGGTAGGAAGCGCGAGGGAAGCCATGAACGCACGACATTTCGACGTCCTGATCATCGGTGCCGGCCTGTCCGGGATCGGTACGGCCTGCCAGGTCACGTCCGAGCATCCCAACAAGACCATCGCCGTGCTGGAGCGACGCGAGCGCCTGGGCGGCACCTGGGACTTGTTCCGCTACCCCGGTATCCGCTCGGATTCCGACATGTACAGCTTCGGTTACAAGTTCCGGCCGTGGCAGGACAACAAGGTGCTCGCGGACGGCGCGTCGATCCGCGAGTACATCGCGGACACCGCGGCCGAGTACGGCATCGACGAGAAGATCCACTACGGCCTCAAGATCGTCGGCGCTGACTGGTCGACACTCGAGGGCCGCTGGACGGTCACCGCGCTGCACGAGGCGACCGGCGAGACCCGCAGCTACACCTGCGACTTCCTCGTCAGCTGCACCGGCTACTACAACTACGACGCCGGCTATCTGCCGGCCTTCCCCGGCGTGGAGCAGTTCACGGGTCAGTGCGCGCATCCCCAGCATTGGCCCGAAGACCTGGACTACACCGGCAAGAAGGTCGTCGTGATCGGTAGTGGCGCAACGGCCGTCACGCTGGTGCCGACGATGGCCGGCGACGCCGAACATGTGACCATGCTGCAACGCTCGCCGTCGTACATCTTCTCGTTGCCCGCCTTCGACAAGATCTCCGCGGTCCTGGGTCGATTCCTCCCGCAGCAGTGGGTGTACACGCTGGCGCGCAAGCGCAACATCGCCGTCCAGCGTCAGATGTACCTGGCGTGCCGTCGCTGGCCGGCTCAGATGCGCAGGTTCCTGCTCTGGCAGGTGCGACGCCACCTCGGCCCCAGCGTCGACATGAGTCACTTCACCCCGAAGTACATGCCGTGGGATGAGCGGTTGTGCGCGGTGCCGGACGGGAATCTGTTCAAGGTGCTGGCGTCGGGTGCGGCTTCGGTCGTCACCGATGAGATCGACACCTTCACCCCGACGGGCATCCTGCTGAAATCCGGGCGGGAACTCGAGGCCGACATCATCGTCACCGCGACCGGCCTGAACGTCCAGATGCTCGGTGGGATGGAACTTTCGGTGGACGGACAGGCGCGCAAGCTGCACGACCAGATGACCTATAAGGGTGTGCTCGTCGAGAACATTCCCAATCTGGCGTGGATGTTCGGGTACACCAACGCGCCATGGACTCTGAAATCCGATATCGCCGGCGCTTACCTGTGCCGTTTGTTCAAGCACATGGACGACAACGGCCACACGGTGGCAACGCCACATGATCTCGAGGACTCCGCGATGGATGTCGGCATGCTCGACCAGCTGCAGTCGGGCTACGTGCAGCGCGCCAAGAACACCCTGCCGCGCCAGGGTGCCAGGCACCCGTGGAAGGTACTCATGCACTACGGGAAGGACTCCAAGATGCTGCTCAACGACCCCGTCGAGGACGCCCTGCTGCAGTTCGACAAGGCAGCGGTCGACACCGCAGCGGCCTGAGTAGGCCCGCCCGCCCGCCGAAATCTTCCGAGACCCACACCAACGATGCAAAGGTTGTAGCCAAATGAACCCATTCGAAGGCAAAGTCGCCGTCATCACCGGAGCTGGATCCGGCATCGGCCGGGCGCTGGCCGTCAATCTCGCGAAGAAGGGGGCGAGACTCGCGCTCTCCGACATCGACACCGAGGGACTGGCCGAAACGGTCGGCCAGGCCGAAGCGCTCGGCGCGACGGTGAAGTCCGACCGGCTCAATGTCGCCGAGCGAGAGGCCGTACTGGCCTACGCCGAGGCCGTCGTCGCCCACTTCGGCGAGGTCCATCAGGTTTATAACAATGCCGGCATCGCCTACAACGGCGACGTCGAGAAGTCCGAGTTCAAAGACATCGAGCGGGTGATCGACGTCGACTTCTGGGGCGTCGTCAACGGGACTAAAGCCTTTCTGCCGCATGTGATCGCGTCCGGCGACGGGCACATCATCAACATCTCAAGCTTGTTCGGGCTGATCGCGGTGCCCGGCCAAAGCGCCTACAACGCGGCCAAATTCGCGGTGCGCGGTTTCACCGAGGCATTACGCCAAGAGATGTTGATCGCCAAGCACCCGGTCAAGGTGACATGCGTGCACCCCGGCGGTATCAAGACCGCGGTCGCCCGCAACGCCACTGTCGCCGACGACCAGAACGCGCAGACCTTCGCCGAGTTCTTCGACAAGCGGCTGGCAATCCATTCGCCCGAAATGGCCGCAGAGACTATCGTCGATGGAGTCCGCAAAGGCCGCGCCCGGGTAGTGATCGGGTGGGAGGCAAAGGCCCTCGATGTGCTGGCTCGAATCATCGGCTCGTCCTATCAGCGGATCATCGCCACAGCGGTGGCGAAATTCTTCCCCTGGGCGAAGTAAACCGAGCCCACTCGAAAACGGCGCTATGCCGCCTTCGCCCGATTCCCAACCAAGGAGCTGCAATGACTACCAACACCGCCACGACCAGTTCGAGCGCGGAGCGCCGTGCCGCTCGGCCCTATAACGAGATTGACCTGTCGTCGACGGCGTTTTGGTCCTGCACCGCCGCCGAGCGGGAACACACGTTCGCGCACCTTCGCGCGACGTGCCCGGTGAGCTGGCACCGCCCGGTGGAGAACCTCCTCATCGAGGACCCCAACGATCAGGGGTTTTGGGCCGTCATGTCCCACGCGGCATTGGTCGAGGTCACCAAGCGACACGTCGACTTCCTCTCCGGGGAGGGCATTGTGATGGAATCGCTGCCGCAGGAGCTGCTCGACATCGGACAAGGATTCATCGCGCTGGACCCGCCGCGACACACCAAGGTCCGCCGGCTACTCACCGCGGCGTTCACGCCGAAGCAACTCGGCCGCATCCACGGGCAGATCCGCGCCAACGCCGCGCGGATAGTGGACGACATCGCTCCCCGGGGCGAGGTGGACTTCGTTCCCGAGTGTGCGGCCCTGCTGCCGATGCACAACATCTGCGACATGATGGGTGTGCCCGAGGATGTCCGCCGAAAGGTGGCCGACGAAGCCCGCTACGCGGGCGGGTGGAGCGACCCCGAGCTGATGGGGGACCAGGCCCCGATTCCCCGCCTGTTCGAGGCGATGGGATATCTGCGCGAGGTCGCTCGCGACCTCATCGGCAAGCGCCGCAATAGTCCCGAGCATGATCTGCTGACCAACTTGGTTCAGGCCGAAGTGGACGGGGAAAAGCTCACCGACGACGAGATCGTTTCCTTTTTCGGTCTGCTCACCATCGCCGGCAACGACACCACCCGGCAGAGCGCCAGCCACGCGATGAAGGCGCTGACCGATTTCCCCGACCAGCGAGCGTGGCTGATGGACGACTTCGACGCCCGTATCAAGAGCGCCGTGGAGGAGATGGTCCGCTGGGCCACCCCGATCATGACGTTCCGCAGGACAGCCGCCCGTGACTGCGAGCTAAACGGTCAGCAGATCACCCAGGGCGACAAGGTGATCATGTTCTACGCGTCAGCGAACTGGGACACCAACGTCTTCACGGATCCGCAGAAGTTCGACCTCTCCCGCCACCCCAACCCGCACGTGGGTTTCGGGGGCGGGGGCATCCATCACTGCCTGGGTAACCAGCTCGCCCGCCAGCAGCTCGCCGCCCTGTTCGATGAGTTGCTCCACCGCCTTCCCGACATCGAGGTGTGCGGTGAGCCGTCCTACACGGTCAACACCTTCTTCCACGGGGTCAACCATCTGCCCGTCCGGTTCACTGCGTCACGCTGACCAGGAGACAACCCATGAAGATCGTGCACGACGAAACCAAATGCGCGTCGATCGGCATGTGTGAGGCGGTCGCCCCCGAGTTCTTTGAGGTCGGCGACGACGGCGCCCTGCGCATCCTCAACGTCACACCCGCCAACTGCCACCGCGCCGTGATTGAGCAGGCGGTCGCCGACTGCCCCACGGGCGCGTTAAGCATCGAAGATTGATGCGCAGCAACGATTAGGGCCGCATCCGGTCGATGAGGTCCGATAGCACGACGATGCTTTCGGTGCGTTCGATGTCGGCACTAGACCGGATGCGCTCCAGGGCCGCCTCCAGGTGCCGCATGTCGCGGGCCAGAACATGCAGGATCGCATCGGACGTGCCGGTCACCGTCGCCGCGCTGACCACCTCGGGGATATCCACCCACGCCGCCCGCAGCTCATCGGGCGCAATCCTGCCGTGGCAGAACACCTGTACATAGGCTGCGGTGTTCCAGCCGAGCGCATTGCGGTCGACCACAGTGGTGAAGCCTTTGATCACACCGTTGTCGAGCATCCGGTCAACGCGACGCTTCACCGCCGGTGCCGACAAATTCACCTTCTGTCCGATCTCGGCGAAGGTGGCCCGCGCATGCTCGGTCAGCTCGGCGAGGATGCGCTCGTCGGTGTCATCCAGGCGGTCCATCGCCTTCCCCTCCGGTGATGCACAACAAATCGCTGTACATGGCACTCTAGCGCAATGAATCGTTCATAGACACGCAAGAATCGTCGTTTGATTGTGTAACGACGCCAAAATATGGTGGATCTATGACGGATTACTATGTTGCCGAGCCGGCGTCTGTCGCGGCGCCGGCGCCCGCGGCATGGCAAGACGCCGAGGCTCTCACCCGGCCCAGGACCCCCAGGACGCGTCGGTATGCCATGACCCCGCCGGCCTACTTCGCAGTCGAGTACGCGATCAACCCGTGGATGGACGTCAGCGCACCCGTGGACGTCCAGGTCGCGCAGGCGCAGTGGCAGGGTCTGTACCAGACCTACCTACGCCTGGGCCACCACGTGGACTTGGTCGAGCCGGTGCCCGGGCTGCCGGACATGGTCTACGCCGCCAATGGCGGGTTCATCGCGCACGACATCGCGATCGTCGCCCGATTCCGGTTCGCCGAGCGGGCCGGCGAGTCCAAGGCCTACGCCGGGTGGATGTCGTCGCTTGGATATCGGCCGGTGTCCACCCGTCACGTCAACGAGGGACAGGGCGACCTACTGATGGTCGGCGAAATGATGTTGGCGGGCTCCGGCTTTCGCACCGACCGGCGCGCGCACCCCGAGATCTCCTCGGCGCTTGGCCTGCCGGTCGTCTCGCTCGAGCTGGTGGACCCCCGGTTCTATCACCTCGACACCGCACTGGCTGTTCTGGACGACCGCACGATTGCGTTCTACCCGCCGGCGTTCAGCGCGGCAGCGCAGGCCCAACTGCACGCGCTGTTCCCCGACGCTATCGTGGTCGGCAGCGCCGACGCGTACGTGCTGGGTCTCAACGTCGTATCCGACGGCCTGCACGTCGTGCTGCCCTCTGCCGCAACGGGTTTCGCCACCCAGCTGCGTGAAGCCGGCTTCGAGCCGGTCGGCGTCGATCTCTCCGAGTTGCTCAAGGGGGGCGGTTCCGTCAAGTGCTGCACATTGGAGGTGTTTCCATGACGATTCTCGACGCTCCAACTTCGATCGCCGCGAACGGAACCGAGACCGCGATCGCGTTAGTCGAAAGGTGTGCGGCGCACAATTATTCGCCGCTGCCCGTGGTGGCGGCAAGCGCCGAGGGTGCGTGGATCACCGATGTCGACGGCCGGTGCTACCTGGATTGTCTGGCCGCCTACTCGGCGGTCAACTTCGGCCATCGCCACCCCCAGATCACCGCGACAGCCCACGCCCAGCTTGACACTATCACGCTGGTCAGTCGGGCATTCCATTCCGACAATCTCGGACCGTTCTGTGCTGCGCTCGCCCAGTTGTGCGGCAAAGACATGGTGCTGCCGATGAACTCGGGCGCGGAAGCCGTCGAGAGCGGCCTCAAAGTCGCCCGCAAGTGGGGCGCCGACGTCAAGGGGGTTTCCGCAGGCCAGGCGAATATCATTGTTGCCGACAACAACTTTCACGGCCGCACCATCAGCATTGTCAGCTTCTCGTCCGATCCCGTTGCGAGGGGTGGGTTCGGACCGTTCACACCGGGGTTCCGCTCGGTGCCGTTCGGCGACGCCGCGGCACTGGCCCAGGCGATCGACGACAACACCGTCGCGGTGCTGCTGGAGCCGATCCAGGGTGAGGCGGGCATCATCGTCCCGCCCGACGACTACCTGCCGGCGGTGCGTGCGCTGTGCAGCGAGCACAACGTGCTGATGATCGCCGATGAAATCCAGTCGGGGCTGGCTCGCACCGGTTACACGTTCACCTGCGACCGCTGGGGCGTGGTACCGGACGTCTACCTGCTCGGTAAGGCGCTGGGCGGCGGGGTGGTTCCGCTGTCGGCGGTGGTCGCAGACCGCGCAATCCTCGGCGTGCTGCATCCCGGCGAGCACGGCTCGACGTTCGGCGGCAACCCGTTGGCCGCGGCGATCGGCAGCACGGTGGTTGCCATGCTGGCGCGGGGGGAATTCCAGGCGCGCTCAGCCGAGTTGGGCGCGCATCTGCATCGGCGGCTGCGCGAACTGATCGGCGCCGGTGTGGTGGCGGTACGCGGCTTCGGCTTGTGGGCGGGCGTGGACATCGAACCGACGCTGGCCACCGGCAAGGAGATGAGCCTGCGGATGGCCGACCGCGGTGTGCTGGTCAAGGAGACTCACGGTTCGACGTTGCGGTTCGCGCCGCCGCTGGTGATTACCGAGCAGGAGATTGACTGGGCGGTCGACCAGTTCGCCTTCGCGTTGCGGGAGGCCGCATAATCAGCTGATCCAGCGATAGGGGGCGCGGGTGCCGGCCAGTTCGATCAGCCTGACAGAGCAGATGCTGCGGCGGCGCCCGGTGATCGGCGCACCCGTCGCATACGGGGCCGCAGAGCACCTCAAACGCAGTATCGGCACGTTCGAGCTGACCATGTTCGGGGTCGGCTCGACGATCGGCACCGGCATCTTCTTCGTGATGTCGCTGGCAGTTCCAGAAGCCGGCCCGGGAGTGATCGTCTCGTTCATCATCGCCGGCATCGCAGCTGGGCTCGCTGCCATTTGCTACGCCGAATTGGCCTCCGCCGTACCGGTTTCAGGTTCGTCGTACTCCTACGCCTACACCACGCTGGGCGAGGCGGTCGCGATGGGTGTGGCAGCCTGCCTGCTGCTGGAATACGGGGTAGCCACCGCCGCCGTCGCGGTCGGCTGGAGCGGCTACCTCAACAAGCTGCTGCACAATCTCTTCGGG
>JBEKNM010000427.1:0-4586 GCA_049522835.1 Mycobacterium sp. | reverse complement strand
CCCACGAAAGGACAGCCATGCCTGCCGAACCCAGCCCCGTGTCCCTCACCCGCTACAGCATGGAAGGCGCGTTCGGGAGTACCACGGCTACCTGGAAACTGAATCCGACCCCGCAAATCTTCGACAAACCACACAGCACGCGATTCCTTGGCCGAGCAAGCACCGCACGTCAGGTATCAAAGATTGTCGTTCCGACACCGCTGGGGCTGTTCGAGATGAAGATCGGATCCAGCGAGAAGGGAAAATTCCCGGTATTAAAAGGATTACCTGATGACACAACAGACGGGTCGTTGGCCGCAGTGACCGTCTCGATGAACAGCTCCTGAGAGCTGCTGAAGACCGTAATAGTTGTTCCCGCTGGCACGGCATCGCCGACCGGAACGCTCGGGATTAGGTTTGACGGGATGGTTCCAGACAAACCACCGGAATCGATGAATGCGTCGGGAACGGCTTGGATAGGGCCGTTATTGATCTGTATCTCCAGGGTGGTGGTCTCCGGCGCTCCGGGAACCGAGACAGCGGCGGGCAGCGGGTTGGGACCGAACTCCAGCACACCTTGGGCTTCGTTTATGAGCACACCCTCATTGAGGGTGCCCGGCAACGCTGCGGTCACCGGGGTGGAGAGCGGGAACCCGTCATTTGGCCCTATACCCACAAAGGCAGGTATCGCCGAGTTCGGTAGAGCGGTTGTCACACCATTTATCGTCTCCGTTACGGAGGTGCCGACGGCAACGGTGGTCGGCGTGGTGACGATTCCATTCCCGAAATTCACCGTTGTTAGAAACGTTTCGAACTGGACGGTGTCAAAGGCATCCCTGCTATCGCCAAAAGTGACGGCGCCCGTCCCGGTGGACGCGCCGAGGCTCTGTAGATTGACGTCTTGGATTGGGACGATAACGCCAGTGGATCCGGTGTCGAGCGTCACAGGCACAGTCGGTCCGCCGCCTACGGAGATGTCTACGACCGGGCTACCGGATTGATTCACCTGCAGGAGGGTTTCGTTCGCCGGTGGAGTTTCGTTCTGTGCTTGAGGTGTACTAACGCCAGCGGCCCCGGCTTGGCCCCATAGCCGGCCGCCGAGGCCGCCAGCGCCGCCAACGCCGCCAGGCCCGCTGGCCCCGCCCGTACCGCCGTTGCCGATCAGGCCCGCGGCCCCGCCAGCGCCGCCAGCCACTCCAGCGGCGGTGCTATTGCCACCGTTACCACCGTTGCCGTACAACCATCCGCCGGTCCCGCCGGACGTTCCTACGCCTTGAGAGTTGGTGAACCCGTTCGCGCCGTTGCCGATCAGCGGGCGCCCGGTCAACTCCTGGAAGGGCCGGTTGACCAGGTTGGCCGGCGCGCTGGCCACGCTCGACAGCACCTGCCGGATGTTGACGGCCTCGGCGCCCGCGTAAGAATTCGCGTCGGCCACCAGGTTGCGCGTGAACTGGTCATGAAACGCCGCCACCTGCCCGGCCAGCGCCTGATACTGCTGACCGTACCCGGCAAACAGCGCCGCCACCGCCTCCGATAGCTCATCAGCGCCAGCAGCAGCAATCCCGGTGGTCGGAATAGCCGCCGCCACATGCGCCGCATGCAGCGCCGAACCGATGCCCTCCAAATCCGCTGCCGCCGACACCAAAGACTCCGGAGCCACCACCAGAACTGACACGCCGGTCCCTTCGTCGTCGACCAACGATCCACGCTCGAGGCAATATGGAGCCTAGCTGAGAAACCTAGACAGGCCCTGGATATTGGCTTCGCATCGGATTCGCAACACATCGGTCTCGCGTCATGCTCGATCCACCTCGGTCATCATGAAATCAAGAGTTCGCAACCAGCTCACAGGAACCGCTGCGGATTCGCAGGCGTCGCTGTACGCCCCGAGTTATTGGCCTTACTTATTGGCCGAGGTGTATCCCGCATGTGACCTTCCCGCGACAGCGACGAAGGACGCTCATCATCATGACGGTTCTTGCGGTAATCTGCGCGCTCGCGACAGCAACATGGATCGGCTACTACGTCGGCCGGCGCGCGGGCTCGACGCCGTCAACCTGGAAGAAGCGAACGAGTCGGATGGCGCTGGGCAGGCGTGCGATCAGCCTGCTCGTGTTGATGACCGCACGCCGCATCCGCAGAGCTTCCAGGCCGAGCGTGCTCCCCGACGCAGTAGGCACCTGGGGGCTGAGAACTATTGCGCCACTTGAGCTCCTGCGAGGTGGCGTTGCACGGATGCGGTCCTATTGAGGCGCGCATGCTTGGGGCGAAGTGGCCTGTGCGCGCTATTGCGAGAGTCGATTTGCTAATGGCACGACCCGCCGGGACAAGACGACACCGAGGCGCAGAAGAACACCGCGACGTCGGGACCAACTGTGCCGACGCGGCTTGCGGCGCAACGCACTCAACGGCCGCGACTGGAGAGGACGAGAACTGGTATGTCAACAGCACTGCAAGGCAAGGTCACGCTGGTGACCGGTGCATCGTCGGGTCTGGGCGCTGAAACGGCCCAGCTGCTTTCCCGACAGGGCGCAACGGTTTTCGGCTTAGGCCGGGATACCGGACGCCTGGCCGACGTATTCGCTGACGTGGAAAGTGGTTCATACGCATCGGTGGACATTGCTTCGGCGCAGGCCTGCAGAGACGCGGTCGAGCAGTGCGTCGGAGAGTTCGGCGGACTAGACGTCCTGGTCAACATCGCGGGTAGGCACCAGATGCGCCGAACCGAGTCGATGACCGACGACGACTGGACACAAGATCTTGCGGTCAACCTGAACGGACCGTTCTACCTGTGCAGGGCTGCAGTGCCCCATCTGCTGGAACGAGGTGGCAACATCATCAACGTCAGCTCCATTGCCGGCGTCGAAGGCCAGGCTTACTCGGCCGGCTACTGCGCTGCCAAGCATGGGCTAATTGGGCTTACTCGTGCTTTGGCGGTGGAGTACACCGCGGATCGCCTGCGTGTCAACGCAGTATGTCCGGGCGGCATGTTTACACCGCAACTCGAACAATTCAGCGCTCCAGACAACGCGAACTATGACCTGATCATGCGCACGGCCTCGCCGCGCGGCATGATGCAGGCCCTCGATGTTGCGAATGTGATCGCGTTCCTTGCCAGCGATGCCGCGGCCGCCATCCATGGGGCCGTCTATCGGGTCGACAACGGCAAGGGTGCCGGCTAGTAAGCCGGCCGAGCCGCCTCGCATTAGAGGAAAGCCAGCAGCGCGTCGCGTAATCCGACACCACAGCCAACCGCTCCTCGCCCCGGCATCGGCGGCAAGGGCGGGGTGATCGGCTGCCCCGGCGCGAACGGATAGCAACCAGTAGCGCCTTGGATCGGCGCTTACTTACCGGTGCACTCACGGTGCTTGCACTCCGGCCAGCAGCAGGGCCGGCCTTGCCGATCAGCGCCGTGCGTAAGTCTGAACCCAACTTGTGCACCACCCCGCGGGCCACTCGCGGGCTGGTCGCGCGGCCAGGGTAGCCTGCTGTGGGCAAAATCCGCGCGTCGCGCTACGGCGTCAAGTCGACCGGTGCCGCAACATGCACAGTGGACTGTTCCCGGGCGACGCCCTCATGGCCGAAGGATGATGACCGTCATGGACGCTGAACTGGAACGCTGGCTGGCCTCCGGAGAGTATTTCGACTACCTCGGCTTCGACATCTTCTACCGGGTAGAGGGCAGCGGACCTCCGTTGCTGCTGATCCACGGTTATCCGTTCAATTCCTATGACTGGGAACAGATCTGGCCGGCACTGTCGCAACGGTTCACCGTCATCGCACCGGACATGATCGGCATGGGATTCTCCGAGAAACCCGTGGCCTACGAATACTCGGTGGGGGATCACGCCGACATGCACGAAGCGCTGCTGGCGCACCTGAACATCCGCAACGCGCACATTCTGGCCCACGACATAGGTGATTCCGTGGGACAGGAACTGTTGGCCCGTCACGAATTCGGTCAGCAAACCTACGGCGCGCTGCGGATCGACTCGATAGCCTGGCTCAACGGAGGTATGTTCATCGAGACCTATACGCCCAGGGCGGCGCAGAAGCTGATGTCTCGCACACCATTGGGCGACATCTTCAGTCATGTCCAGGGCAGTCCCGTGTCCCGTCGGCTGCTGGAACCGACGCTGCGCGAGATGTTCGGCCCGAATACGAAGCCGACCCGGCACATGATGGACGTGTTCAACCAGATCTTGGACTACAACGATGGCCGCCGGGTGATGCACAAGGTCGGCCGATTCATCAACGATCGCTACACGCACCGAAACCGGTGGGTGCGTGCCATGCGGCAGACCGCCGTTCCAATGCGATTGATCGACGGGCCGGTCGACCCCAACTCTGGTGCCCACATGGCGCGCCGCTACGCCGAGGTGATACCCGACCCGGATGTGGTGATGCTCGCCGACGACATCGGGCACTGGCCGCAACTCGAGGCGCCCGACGCGGTATTGACGCACTTCCTCGCCCACATCGACCGCATCATCGCCGGCTGAGCCCTGCGCGCAACTATCACGTCGTTCGGGTGGGAACCAGGGTGAGATGCGCCGAAAGGACGGCCTTCATTACCGCCTGGTGACGCGGTTCGAAAAGATCGCGGC
>JBEKNM010000426.1:0-4591 GCA_049522835.1 Mycobacterium sp. | reverse complement strand
CCAACACCGCGGCTGCCGACGACAGGGTCCCGATGGGCGGCGGTGCGGGCATCGTGATCAACGGGGACACGATGTGTACCCTGACGACGATCGGCACTGATTCCGCCGCCGAGCTGATCGGCTTCACGTCCGCGCATTGCGGGGGTCCGGGCGCACAAATCGCCGCCGAGGGCGCCACGAACAGGGGCACGCTGGGCGTGATGGTCGCAGGCAACGACACGCTCGACTATGCGGTGATCAAGTTTGATCCGGCTAAAGTGGCGCCGCTGGCCAACTACAACGGCTTTGTGATTGCCGGGGTCGCCCCAAATCCGGTTTTCGGCCAGATCGCCTGCAAGCAGGGTCGTACGACCGGCAATTCCTGCGGCGTGACCTGGGGGACGGGCCAGACTCCGGGCACCATCGTCATGCAGGTCTGTGGTCGGCCAGGCGACTCCGGGGCGCCGGTGACCGTCAACAATCTTTTGGTCGGGATGATCCACGGAGCCTTTTCCGACGCCCTGCCGGACTGCGTCGTGAAGTACATTCCGCTGCACACTCCGGCAGTGGTGATGTCGTTCAGCTCGATCCTGGCCGACATCAACAGCAAGAAGCGGCCGGGCGCCGGATTCGTCCCGTTCCCGGCCTAAGCCGGAGCTACTTCGCCGCCTGGATCGCGACGAACACGCTGGGATCGAGCAGCGTCGACGTGTCACCCAACTCGCGCTTTTCGGCGACGTCGCGCAACAGCCTGCGCATGATTTTGCCGCTGCGGGTCTTAGGCAGTTCCGGCACCACATGGACCTCTCGCGGCTTGGCGATGGGCGAGATCTCCCGTGCCACCTGGCCGCGCAACTCGTCGACAGTCCCGTCGTGCGCGTCGTAGCTGGCGCATAGGACGACGAACGCGCAGATGGCCTGACCGGTGGTGTCGTCGGTAACGCCGACCACCGCCGCCTCGGCGACCCCGCTGTGGCCGACGAGCGCCGACTCCACTTCGGCGGTGGAGATCCGGTGCCCGGATACGTTCATCACATCATCGATGCGGCCCAGCACCCAGATCGCGCCGTCGGGATCGAAGCGCGCCCCGTCCCCGGCGAAATAGAAGCCTTTTTCGGCGAATTTGGACCAGTAGGTGTCCCGGTACCGTTGCGGATCACCCCAGATGCCCCGCAGCATCGAGGGCCACGGCTGGTCCAGAACCAGGTAACCGGTGACATTCTTGGCATTGTCGCTGTCCGGCTGCAGCAGGTCGCCGTGGTCGTCGACGATCTTGGCCGAGATCCCCGGCAGGGGCGTCATCGCCGAACCGGGTTTGGCCGCGGCGACTCCCGGCAGCGGCGAGATCATTGCGGAACCGGTCTCGGTCTGCCACCAGGTGTCCACTATCGGGAGCTTGCCCGCGCCGAACACGTCGCGGTACCAGCGCCAGGCCTCGGGGTTGATCGGTTCTCCGACCGACCCCAGTAGCCGCAGGCTGGACAGGTCGTGCGCGTCCGGGATTTCGCGGCCCCACTTCATGAACGTCCGGACAAGCGTGGGTGCGGTGTAATAAATGGTGACACCGTACTTTTCGATGATCTGAAAATGCCGGTGCCGGTCGGGGCTATCGGGCGTGCCCTCATAGAGAACCTCGGTGACACCGTTGGACAGCGGACCATAGACGCCATAGGTGTGCCCGGTCACCCAGCCGATATCGGCGGTGCACCAGAACACGTCGCTTTCCGGCTTGACGTCGAAGATCGTGTGCACCGTGTAGGAACTCTGGGTCAGATACCCGCCGCTGGTGTGCATGATGCCCTTGGGCGTGCCGGTGGTGCCCGAGGTGTACAGCAGGAACAACGGATGCTCGGCGTCGAACGGCTCCGGGGTGTGCTCGGCTGCCGCGGAGTCAACGACGTCGTGCCACCACACGTCACGATCGTCGTTCCAGGACACGTCCATTCCCGTGCGCCGCACCACCAGAACGTGCTCGACGGTGCTGTCATCGTCTGAGCCCGCGGCGATCGCCTCGTCGGCCGCATCCTTGAGCGGTGCCGGCTTGCCGCGCCGGAACTGCCCGTCAGTGGTGATCAGCAGCTTGGCTTGGGCGTCGGCGATTCGAGCTCGCAGTGCCGTGGCCGTGAAACCGGCGAACACCACGCTGTGCATCACGCCCAGCCGGGCGCAGGCCAGCATCGCGATCACGGCCTCAGGGATCAACGGCATGTAGATCGCGACCCGGTCGCCGGCGACCAGACCCAGGCTGGTCAGCGCGTTGGCCGCTTTGCACACCTCGGTCTGCAGCTCGGAGTAGGTCAGGCTGCGGCTATCGGCGAGGGGCTCGCCTTCCCAGCGGATGGCGACCCGATCACCGTTGCCGGCTTCGACGTGGCGGTCCACGCAGTTGTAGGCCACGTTGAGCTTGCCGCCGACAAACCACTTGGCGAAGGGCGCCCCTGACCAGTCCAGCACTTCGGCGAACGGTGTCGCCCATGACAGCCGGTTGGCTTGCTTGGCCCAAAAAGCCAGGCGGTCTTCCTCAGCCTCGTTGTATAGCTCCTCGCGTGCGTTGGCCTGCTCAGCGAACTGCGCCGGTGGCGGATACGACGACGGAGCTTCGGGATTGGTCTCGTTCACTGGTTGTCTCCTAGCTCGAGCCTCATCAAGCAGTTGGCGCTTGGCGCGGGTGTGAGCCTATCGCTGCGGCCATACAGCCGCCGATCAGGAGGAGAAGTGCAAAGCTTCAATATTGGTTGATCGCCTGCACTGATGCCGGATAATCACCGGTGTGTCCGGAGCTCATGTGGGACCCGCGCGGCGCTTCGCCCGCCGAGTAGTCGCTACTTTCGTCGCGGCCGCAGCAGGTTATGCAGCCGCCTGGATGCTGGGGTCAACGGCGCGGGCCGCGCCGGCTGAGACCGGTGACGACGCGACGCCGTGCCGGGCGGATCAGGTTGCTGTGGGTGGCTCCCCGACCCAGGGCGCGGTGGGCCACCGTGCGCTGACCCTGACATTCAGCCTCGCCGGCGGTGGGGAGGTGTGCACGCTCACCGGCTATCCCGGGGTCGACTCGGGCACCGGCGGACCGGCCATTCATGCCGAGCCCACGCTGCGCGGTTACATGGGCGGCTTGCCGGCCGACGTCGGGGTGCCGCCCACTGTCACACTGTCGATATCGACACAGGCACAGGCCATCGTGGAGGGCATGGCCATCGACGGCAGCGGCAATCCGTGCCCCGGCTACACCGATCTGCGCGTCAACCCTCCCGACACCACCGTCGTGTTCACCGTGCCGGCCACCATCGATGCCTGCCAACTGCAGGTGCACCCCGTCACCGGCAGTCAGTAGCGAGTGGCGGCCGGGCGGGCAGGCCCCAAGGTCCCTTAGGGTCGGCGTCATGCGTCGGATGCGGGCCGCGGTGGCCTTGCCAGCCCCGGCTGCCGCCGGATCGCCGGTGGCCTTGCCAGCCCCGGCTGCCGCCGGATCGCCGGTGGTCTTGGTCTTGGTCTTAATCTTGGTCGCTGCGCTAGTCGTATCCGCGGCCGGTTGCGGCGGCGGCGGCGTCCTGAGCCCCGATTTGGTGCTGGTCAACGGCGGGGAACCGGCCAATCCGCTGATCCCGACCAGCACCAACGACAGCAATGGCGGGCGGATATTAGATCGTCTGTTCGCTGGTCTGATGTCCTATGACGCCAGCGGCAAAGTCTCGGAGGAAGTAGCTCAGTCAATCGAGACCAGCGACAATGTGAACTACCGGGTCATTCTCAAACCCGGCTGGAAGTTCACCGACGGGTCGCCGGTGACGGCCCACTCGTTCGTCGACGCATGGAACTACGGGGCCTTGAGCACGAATGCCCAACTTCTGCAGAGCTTTTTCAGCCCGATCGACGGGTTCGATGAGGTCTCCGGCCAGACTGGTGATGGAAAGCCGGATCCCAACTCCGGGCAGACCACTATGTCCGGGCTGCACGTGGTCACTGATCTCGAATTCACCGTGCGGCTCAAGGCGCCGACCATCGACTTCGTCTTGCGACTGGGCTTCGCCGCGTTTTATCCGCTGCCGGACGCGGCATTCCGCGACATGGCGGCGTTTGGCCGAAACCCGATTGGCAACGGCCCATATCAGCTTGCTGACAGCCCAGACGGGCCGTCCTGGGAACACAATGTCAAGATCGACCTGCGGCCCAACCGCGGCTATCACGGCAACCGGATGCCCCGTAACAAAGGCCTGAGGTTCGAGTTCTACGCCAATCTCGACACCGCTTACGCCGACTTGCTATCGGGCAATCTCGATGTCCTGGATACGGTTCCACCGAGCGCGTTACCGGTCTACAAGCGTGACCTTGGCAATAACGTCGCAACCGGCCCCGCGGCGGTACACCACACGCTCGATACCCCGTTGCGGCTGCCGCATTTCGGCCGCGAGGAAGGTCGGCTGCGCAGGCTGGCGTTGTCGGCTGCTATCAACCGGCTGCAAATCTGTAAGCAGATCTTCGTCGGCGCCCGCAGTCCGGCACGCGATTTCACCGCAGCATCGTTGCCGGGCTTCGACCCGAACTTACCGGGCAACGACGTGTTGAACTTCGATCCCGACCGGGCGCGGCAACTATGGGCGGAGGCCAACGCGAT
>JBEKNM010000425.1:0-5989 GCA_049522835.1 Mycobacterium sp. | reverse complement strand
ACGTCCATGATGACGCCGCCCTTGAGCATCTCGGCCATGCCGCGCTTGACCCGCGCCGTTCCGGTTTGGTTGGCCTGACTCGACTGTGCGGCGCTGTCCACTACTCTCCTTCACTCCTTTAATTCGGGCACCAGTCTAGTGGTGTCCAACAAGCGAGTTTTTCCAGCTCTTACGGTATGCAGGCGCTGGTCGCCTGGCCGCATGCCGTGGCTTCACTGACCCTGGGCCACCACAAGAAGTTTGGTGGAAACCCGAAGATCCTGCCGGAAATGCCATAGCGTTTTGACTACCTGCATGCCCGATGGCGCGGGACGTCTCCGCGGTCGTGGCTACCGAGTAACGCCGACTGAAAGAAACGTAGCGATGAATTTCGCCGTGTTGCCGCCGGAAATGAATTCGGCGCGCATGTTCGCCGGTGCGGGCCAGGGCCCGCTGCTGGCGGCGGCTGCCGCCTGGGATGGGTTGGCGGAGGAGGTTTACGCTGCGGCGGGCTCGTTTGCGTCGGTGACCTCTAAGCTGGCCGGCGAGGCCTGGCAGGGCCCGGCGTCGTTGGCGATGACACGTGCGGCGAGCCCGTATGTGACGTGGTTGAGCACGACGGCGGGTCAGGCTGAGCAGGTGGCCGCCCAGGCCCGGTTGACGGCGAGTGCCTTCGAGGCGGCGTTGGCGGGCACCGTGCATCCGATAGTGGTGGCCGCCAACCGGACTCAGCTGGTGTCGCTGGTGGGATCCAACCTGCTGGGCCAGAACGCCCCGGCGATCGCGGCCACCGAGGCCGAATATGAGCAGATATGGGCCCAGGACGTGGCCGCGATGTCGGGCTATCACGCCGGCGCTTCAGCGGTGGCCGCGCAATTGGCACCGTGGCAGCAGCTGCTGCAGAACCTGCAGGTCCGACTGAGCAGCGCCTACGCCGCCTCGGGGCTCCCGGCAATCAGCGTGGATTTGAACACCGGCACCTTCAATGTGGGCAACGGAAACGTCGGCGTCAACAACATCGGCAACTCGAACACCGGCAACGGAAACATCGGCTTCGGAAACTTCGGCAACGGCAACTTCGGCATCAGCAACATCGGCAACTCGAACACCGGCATCGGGAACACCGGCAACGGAATCATCGGCTACGGGCTCCCCGCTAACGGCAACGTCGGCGTCCTGCTCGTCAACGAAAACCAGGTGGGTGTCGGCGGCCCGGCAGTAACGGCGTTGCTCTTGGCCGGCACCGGATTAAACCCGCTGCCCGGGCCCACGTTCGTGGCTAGTACTGAGCAGTTCATCACTCCCACTCATCCCTCGTTTACCGCGCAGTTCCTGGTGACGCCCGAGAAGCTTTTTCCATTGACGGGGCTGAGGAGCCTGACCCTCGACGCGTCCATAACCCAGGGCGTCACGAACCTGAACACCGCGATCATGGCGCAACAGGCTGCGGGAAACCACATCGTCGTCTTCGGCGTCTCCCAAAGCGCCGTGATAGCCACCCTCGAAATACGCCATCTGGAATCCCTGCCGGCCGGCCTGCGGCCGGGACCAGACGAGTTGTCCTTTGTGCTGGCCGGTAATCCCGACCGGCCCGACGGCGGCTTCTTCGCGCGTATCCCTGGTCTCTCCATACCGTTTCTGGGTATCACGGCCTTCGGCGCGACTCCCACCAACGCCTTCCCCACCACCGATTACGCGATCCAATACGACGGTGTCGCCGACTTCCCGCAGTACCCGATCGATCTCTTGGCCGACGCCAACGCGATCGCGGGCTTCTTTTTCGTGCACCCCACCTATAACGCTCTGACGCCCGCCCAGATTGCGTCAGGTGTGGTCGAGCCGGTGTCTCCGGGAGACACCCAGACCACCTACATCCTCATTCCCAGCCAGAATCTGCCGTTGCTGGACCCGCTGCGTGCCATTCCCTTGGTGGGAAACCCACTGGCCGACCTGGTCCAGCCGGACTTGCGGGTGCTCGTCGAGCTGGGCTACGACCGCACCGCTTATCAGGATCTGCCCACCCCGTTCGGACTGTTCCCGAACATCGATCCGGCCACAGTCACCGCCGACCTGCAGCAAGGGGCCGTGCAAGGTGTCAACAACGCACTGGGCGATCTGGGCTTGCCGCCGCCGGCGGTGCCGGCGTTCCCCCGACTTCCCTGAGACCCATGTCAGCGGATCGACTGAGGCACGCAGGCGTTGCGAGCAGCCTCGTTGTTGGAGGAGGCATCCGCCAGTCGGTTGGCCGCGGGCAGCAGCTCACTGAGTTGCAGCGGATACACCTGCTCGCCGGCTGCAGCCAGCTCCGCGATGTCGTCCGGATCGCACCAGCGGGCTACGTGGATGTAGCGCCGTTCCAACTCGGTCCGCCCCGCGCTGGACGGCTCGAACCGCCGGGTGCGGTACACCAGGTAGAACTCCTCACTGTCGATTAATGAGCCGTTGAACTCAAAGACCTGGTCGCGTCGCCAGATGGGTCCCACCATGTCAGCCGGCGTGACTCGCAGACCGGTCTCTTCGGCCAGCTCCCGCGCGGCGGCCTCGGCCAACCGCTCGCCCTTATGCACTTCGCCGCCGACGGTGAACCACCACCGGGGCGCGGCGCCGTCAGGAAATGCCGCCTTCGCGGGATCCGATCCGCACAGCAGCAGCACCGCACCGGTCTCGTCGAGCAGCACCACCCGCGCCGAAGTGCGGTGGTTCAGCACGCCGTGCGCCAACGCGTGCGGCCGCTCGACGATCTCGAAATAGCTTGGCAGCGCAGCGGTTCCACCGAGCCGAAAGGTACGCACCATCCTCCGCGTGCCCAGCGCACGGGTGTCGCGGACGGCATCGTTGTGGAATCGTCGGGCCAGCATGACTCGAGCTTCAGCGTCGGCCATCTCGGCGATGAGGCCCGCAGGCAGCGACGCCGGATCAACCATCGTCAGGGCTGCCGAGAGGTCGTTTTCCGCGTTCTCGCGCGCCGGCCGGGGCGCGCATTCGGCGGCGTCGGCCAGCGCCGCCAACCGCCTACCTTGGGGGCTGGTTTTCGAGGCGCCGCCGTAGGCATCGATGGCGACCGCACGCGCCACCACCGCGCGCCGTGCCAGCGCGGCGTCCAGCGCCTGCCAGGACAGGTCGTAGCGGACGTTCAACCGGTCCAGCCGTTGAGCTGCCCGAATTGCCCAGGCGCCGACCATCGCCAGCACCGCGGCCAGCACAACTACCAGCCCAATGGCCGCCACCATCAACGACGTCATCAGCTGGCCACCTGGACCTTGGCGCCCGACCCGGCGACCGTCTCGTATACCCGCATGATCTCGCTGGCCACCACCGACCAGTCGTAGCGGCGGACCGCTTCGGAACCGGCGGCCACGTAGCGTTCCCGCAGCACGTCGTTCTCCAGCGTCGTTATCAGGGCATCGGCCAGCGCGGTGCCGTCGCCAACGGGCACCAGGCAGCCAACCTCACCGTCGCGTAGCACGCGGCGAAAGGCGTCCAGGTCGCTGGCCACTACCGGGGTGCCGGCGGCCATCGCCTCCACCAAGACGACGCCGAAACTCTCGCCGCCGATGTTGGGCGCGCAGTAGACGTCGGCGCTGCGCATCGCCGAGGCCTTTTCGGCGTCGTCCACCTGGCCAAGAAAACGGATGTGTTTTACCAATCCGCCTGCCTGGCTACGCAATTGATCTTCGTCGCCGCGGCCGACGACCAGCAGTTGCAGATCCGCGAAGCGCTCCACCACTTTCGGCAGCGCTTCGAGCAGCACTGCCATGCCCTTGCGCGGCTCGTCGTAGCGCCCCAGGAACAGCACCGTCTTGCCCGGTCGCGGATACCCGTCCAGCCGCGGCGCCGAGGCCAACGAACTGACGTCTACTCCGTTGGGGATCTCCACCGCGTCGGATCCCAACGCCTCCATCTGCCAGCGCCTGGCCAGGTCGGACACAGCGATCCGGCCGACGATCTTCTCGTGCCAAGGCCGCAGCATGCCTTGGAAGACCGACAGCGTCAGCGATTTGGTGGTCGAAGTGTGAAAGGTCGCCACGATCGGACCTTCGGCCACCCGCAGGGCCCACATGGACAGGCTGGGCGCATTGGGCTCGTGCAGGTGCAGCACGTCAAAGTGGCCATCGGCCAGCCAACGCCTGACCCTGCCATGCACCGCAGGACTGAACTGCAGCCGCGCCACCGAACCGTTGTAGGGAATCGGGATCGACCTGCCGGCGGAGACGACATAGTCGGGCAGCGCGACGTCCGGCGATGCGGGCGCCAAGACACTGACGTCGTGGCCCCGGGCCAGCATCACCTCGGCGAGCTGCAGGACGTGCGACTGAACTCCGCCCGGCACGTCGACCGAGTAAGGACAGACCATCCCGATGCGCATCAGGATTCCCCCAGCCGAGCCTGGCGGGCATCGGACAGATCGGCCAGCCACTGCGGCTGCAACATGTGCCAGTCGGCGGGATGGGCAGCGATGTTCTGCGCGAACTGGTCGGCCAGCGCCTGGGTGATGACATTGACGTCGCCGCCGCTGCAGTCCAGCTCGGAGCTTCGCCGGCCCCGCCGGCATCCGGGTTGGTGCGCCGAAGAAATCGACTTCAACACCGGTGCGGGTGAGGTCGCGCTCGGCCATCAGGCATACCGCCCGGCCGCCGCGGAGCCGCTCGCACAGCAATTCGAAGGGCGGTCGGTTGCCGCCGGACAACGGCACCACTTCGAAGCCGAGACTCTCGCGGTAATTGATGAAACGCTTGTACAGCGACTCGGGTTTGAGTCGCTCCGCGACGGTAGTGAAGCTACCTCGCGTCTGCACCAGCCAGATCCCCGCCATATCCCAGTTGCCGCTATGCGGCAACGCCAGCACAACCCCGCGGCCGGCGCCCAAAGCCGCGTCCAGGTTGTCAGTCCCCACGAACGACTCGCTGAGCTGGCGAGCCAGGGTGCGGTGGTTGACCGTCGGCAGCCGAAACGCCTCGCGCCAGTAGCGGCCGTACGACTCCAGCGAGGCGCGCATCAGCGCGTCTGGCACCTGGGCAGGCGGCACGCCTATGACGCGGGCCAGGTTCTTGCGCAGCTGATCCGGGCCGCCGTTTCGGGCCGCATACCGCGCTCCGGTGTCGAATGCGCTGCGCGCGGCGAATTCTGGCAGTGCCCGCACAGCCATCCAGCCGGCCGCGTACGCCCAGTCCGTCGCGGTACTGGTCACGAGACGACGAGGCGCCCCGATCACCTTCAGACCCGCCGGAGCGGAGATCACGGCTCACCCGCTCCCAGGTTTCCCCCACCGGGCTTGGCATGATCACCCGCGGCGGGGGGCAGCGGGTCCACCGCCCCGGGCGAGGTCCGCACCCTATGCAATCGCTGCGCGCAGGTGATCAAGCTCGCCACCGCCAGCAGCCACATCGCCACCGGCAGCGCCCACGGCAACGGAAATACCGGAAAATCCGACAGGCCGGCACCGGAAAGCACGATGATCAACCGTTCCGGCCGTTCGATGATGCCGCCGTCGCCGCGCAGTCCACTGGCTTCGGCCCGGGCCTTGATGTAGGAGATCACCTGCGAAGTGACCAGGCAGATCAACGTCGCCACCACCAACAGTCGGTCGCGCATGCCGAACGCAACCCACCACAGCAATCCGCAGAACACCGCGCCGTCGCTGATGCGATCGCAGGCGGCGTCCAGCACCCCACCGAAGCGGGTACCGCCGCCACGTTCGCGGGCCATCGCACCGTCGAGCATGTCGAAGACCGCAAAGAACGAGACCGCACACCCGCCGACGAACAGCTTGCCCATCGGGAAAAGCGCCAGCGCCGACGCCACGGTCGCGATGGTGCCGAAGATGGTGATGACATCCGGCGTCAAGCCGACGCGCAGGCAGGCCCTGGCGACCGGCGCGGTGACCCGCGCGAACGCCGCCCGGGACAGGAAAGGCGCCTTACTCATTAGCGCCGCTCCTCCTCATCGCTTCGCTCTGCATCGTCGCTGGCGCGACTCATCAGCGCCGGCGTGGCTCATGGCTGCTTCGCCC
>JBEKNM010000424.1:0-4597 GCA_049522835.1 Mycobacterium sp. | reverse complement strand
TACCAGGTCAGCAGGGTTCCCACCAGGACCAACCTGACCTGCAGATCGCGCGAGATCGCCGACAGTGCGCCCACCGGCAGGATCTCCGCGGTGACATAGGTGAAGGCCGCCGCCGCCAATACAGCTAGTTGCGCCGCGATCCGTGGCGTCCACGTTCGCGCGGTAGCGGTGGCGGTGGCGGTTCCGGTAGTCATGGCGTCGGATGCGGAATCGGCGTGGCTTCGAGTTTTCCCGGGCTTTTCCTGGGTTCCTGTGCCTGACACGATCACACTGTCTTACCGTACGCACCGCAGCAATGGGTTTACCCATCTTTGTGTTTCAACACGCCTATCAACAAACTCGTGATCAGGAGCGAACCAGACGTGCGATGGCGGCCGAGGCTTCAGCAAGCTTGTCGTCGGCCTCATCACCGCCATCAGCCACCGCGTGGGCGACACAATGGCTGAGGTGCTCGTCAAGCAGATTCAGCGCCACCGACCGCAAGGCACTGTTGACTGCGCTTATCTGGGTGAGGACGTCGATGCAGTACTTGTCCTCGTCGATCATCCGCGCGATCCCACGGACTTGGCCCTCGATGCGCCGCAGCCGCTTCGCGTAGTTGTCCTTCTGCTGCGTGTATCCGTGTGCGGTCGTCATCTCTTAACCCTCCCAATACGCAGCCAGCTGGTCGATCCCGGCGGGCAGGGCCGGCGCGATCGACACATACCCCACAGTACCGTGTACCCCGGCGGGGTATAACCCGCAGATCTCCGCGTGATCAGGCGGCGCATACTTGAACGATGGCCACAACCGCTGATGCTGCTTCGGTCACCGACATCAAACCCCGCAGTCGTGACGTCACCGACGGCCTGGAGAAGGCTGCCGCCCGTGGCATGCTGCGGGCCGTCGGCATGGACGACGAAGACTTCGCCAAGTCGCAGATCGGGGTCGCCTCGTCATGGAACGAAATCACGCCGTGCAATCTCTCCCTGGACCGACTGGCCAAGGCGGTCAAGGAAGGGGTGTTCGCGGCGGGTGGCTATCCGCTTGAGTTCGGGACGATCTCGGTTTCCGACGGCATCTCGATGGGTCACGAGGGGATGCACTTTTCACTGGTCTCTCGCGAGGTGATCGCGGACAGCGTTGAGACCGTGATGCAGGCCGAGCGGCTGGACGGCTCGGTGTTGTTAGCCGGCTGCGACAAATCGCTGCCCGGAATGCTGATGGCCGCCGCACGACTGGACCTGGCATCGGTTTTCCTCTACGCCGGTTCTATCTTGCCCGGGCGGGCCAAGCTCTCAGACGGCAGCGAACGTGAGGTCACGATCATCGACGCGTTCGAGGCGGTTGGCGCGTGTACGCGTGGATTGATGCCGCGCGAGGACGTCGACGCGATCGAGCGTGCGATCTGCCCCGGCGAAGGGGCATGTGGCGGCATGTACACGGCCAACACCATGGCCAGCGCCGCCGAGGCGCTGGGCATGTCGTTGCCCGGCAGCGCGGCGCCACCGGCCACCGACCGTCGCCGCGATGGGTTCGCACGGCGCAGCGGTCAGGCCGTCGTCGAGCTGTTGCGCCGCGGTATCACCGCTCGCGACATTCTGACCAGGGAGGCGTTCGAAAACGCAATCGCGGTGGTGATGGCGTTCGGCGGCTCGACCAATGCGGTGCTGCATCTGCTGGCCATCGCCCACGAGGCCGACGTCAAGCTGTCGCTCGAGGACTTCACCCGGATCGGGTCGCGGGTGCCGCACCTGGCCGATGTCAAGCCGTTCGGCCGGCACGTGATGTTCGACGTCGATCGCATCGGTGGTGTCCCGGTGGTAATGAAAGCACTGTTAGGCGCTGGCCTCTTACACGGTGACTGCCTCACGGTCACTGGCCAGACCATGGCCGAGAATCTGACAGCCATTGCTCCGCCGGATCCCGACGGCAAGGTGCTGCGAGCGCTGGACAACCCGATCCACCCGACCGGGGGGATTACCATCTTGCGCGGATCACTGGCGCCCGAGGGTGCGGTGGTCAAGACAGCCGGTTTCGACTCCGATATTTTCGAAGGCACCGCAAGGGTTTTCGACGGCGAGCGAGCCGCGCTGGACGCTCTTGAGGACGGCACCATCGCCAAGGGCGACGTCGTGGTGATCCGTTACGAGGGCCCCAAGGGCGGCCCCGGGATGCGCGAGATGCTCGCCATCACGGGCGCCATCAAAGGAGCTGGACTCGGCAAAGACGTGCTGCTGCTTACCGATGGCCGGTTCTCCGGCGGGACGACTGGACTGTGTGTGGGACACGTCGCGCCGGAGGCGGTCGACGGCGGGCCGATCGCATTTGTGCGCGACGGCGACCGAATCCGCCTCGACGTAGCCGATCGCGTGCTCGACGTGCTGGCCGATCCGGCCGAATTCGCCGATCGGCAAAAGGATTTCACTCCTCCTGCGCCGCGCTATAAGACCGGTGTGCTGGCCAAGTACGCCAAGCTCGTCAGTTCGGCGGCAATCGGCGCGGTCTGCGGCTAGCGCACTGACGCGATCGCAAATCCGTCCCAGTGCTTGGCTCCGACCGTCTGGATCACAGCCGTGTCCAGTCGCGGGTGCTCGCCCATCACCTGCAATGTCTGGCGCGTTGCCAGGACCTTAGCGTCGTCGGGCTCCGGCGTCAGGATCTGTCCGTCACGAATAACGTTGTCTACGACAATGACCGAGCCAGGACGTGCCAGGTTGACCGCCCACTCGAGGTAGGCGACGGAGTTCTCTTTGTCGGCGTCAATGAACACCAGATCGAAAGGACCACCAGTCACCGTAGGCAACGTGTCCAGCGCGGCACCGACCACCACCTGCACGCGCTCGCCGACGCCGGCCCGCTGCAGGTTGGCCCGTGCGACCTCGGCGTGCTTGGGGTCGTATTCGAGCGTCACCACGCGCCCCTCCGGTCCCGCGCCGCGCGCCAGCCAAATGGTGCTGAAGCCACCCAGGGTGCCGATCTCGAGGATGCGGCGCGCCTGTATCGCGCCGGCCAGCAGCGACAGGAACTTGCCCTGCTGCGCCGAGACGGCAATGCGGGGCAGTCCGGCGGCATTGCTGGCCTCCAGCGCAGCGGACAGCGCTGGGTCGTCGCCGATCAGCGTGCTGTCCAAGAACGCATCTACATCTTGCGGGGTTGTTGTCTGCGTCATGCAACCAACGCTAGCCGTGACTGTTCACCGTCGCAGTAACGCCTGGTCGTACGAGCCGGTCGTTATGGACACCCAAGAGAACTGTGCTTTCTAAGAGAGTTAGCTAGTCGAATCGCCCGAAGGCTAAGTAGTACCTCACGTGCAAACAGGTAGTGCAGTACGCGTGCACGCTGACCGTCCCCGCCTGCAAGATTTCCACCATGGGACGACCCGGGCGTTCCCACAAGACCGAAATGGGATGCCGAAATGCCGCCTACATCAAATGGATCACCGCTACCCGTTATCACCCAACACGAGGTCGAGGGCGGGGACGCTTCCCGTGCCATAAGCCATATTCGGCTTGTGGACCGGCGACGCAACCGGCAACGCAGCCAATCGCCGATGACCGCCTTGAAGCAGTTGCCGGCGTCGGTCTTGCTGAAGCGGATTGCGGTTCCCGTGCTCGCCATCGCACATGACGGCAGCGTCTTGTTCGCCAACACTGGATTTGCCGAGATGGTGGGCTGCGAGCCGGACGAAGTGTTGTCGCTACGGTTCGATCAGATCTTCCGCCGGGTTCCGGCCTCGGAATCCCCGCTATCAGTTGTTCATGCCCTCTCGGACACGGTCGTCGAATTGGCTCATAAGGACGGGTCGGTCGTTCGAGCGCTGATGAGGAGGTCGGCCCTCGCGTGCGCGAACGATCAGTTTGCCCTCGCGGTGTTTCAGGATCTAACCGTGCAGTTTTGGGAGCGCTAATCGCCTTGGACGACGGCTTGGACGCGTGGGTCGACCGGTTCGGGCAGCTGCGGCAGCCGGTATTCGGGGTGGCGATGTATACGGTTGCTAATGACCGAATATCGCAAGATCGCTGCACTGGGCAGCTCATACGCAGCCGGGCCGGGCGTGCCACCCGTGGTGAACCGTCCCGCGATGCGATCAGGAAACAACTACCCGCATGTCCTGTCCTGCATGGTAGGAGCCGAACTTAGCGATCTCACCGTCTCCGGGGCGACGACGTCGACAATTCTCGACACTCCGCAGCGAGTGGGCCTCGCAAAGTTTGCGCCGCAGATCGCGTCGCTGCCCGCCGATGCCGATCTGGTGCTGGTGACGGCGGCTGGCAACGATCTCGAATACCTGGGCTCTGCGATCAAGCTCGGCCTCTATTTCACAATCGACCGATACACCGGGGGATGCCTACAACGCTGGAAGCCGCCCGTCACACCGACCGTGACTGCGCAGCAGCGGGATACCGCAGCCACCGGGCTGGCGCGGATCGTGACGGAATCGCGCCTGCGAGCACCGCGAGCTCGGGTCATCCTTGTGGACTATCTCCCTATGGTCGGGGAACCAACGGTTCCATTCAAAGATGTTCCGTTCGACGCGGCGTCCATCGAAGCGTTGGCATCTGTTCATGCACAACTGACCGGCGTGTTCGCCGATGTCGCCGACCGGACCGGGGTC
>JBEKNM010000423.1:0-4598 GCA_049522835.1 Mycobacterium sp. | reverse complement strand
CCGCGGTCCTGTTTTGACCAGGCCTCCGTGCCAGTCGGCGCATCGTTCGCGGATAAGTAGGTATTGACAATGCCTCTTCAAACACTGACTTCAAGTATATTTCTGCACAACCCTCTTCGAAACTAGGTAAATGTCATGATCGTTTTCGGAGTCGTCCTTGCTGCCCTGGTTCCTGCCTTCGCCTACGCTCATCTCGTCGTGGTCATCGGAATCATTCTCCTGGTCGTCGGGGTAGCCCTGATGCTGATCGGACGGATCGGCCGCGCCGTCGGCGGCCGCCGCCACTACGACCGCGCAAACCAGCTGGATCCGGCATCGCAGACCTCTACAACACCTCAGCTTTCGATGAGCAAAAAATATGCGGGCTTCGCGGTCACGACAGTCATCGCCGCTGGTTTAGGGTTGGCTGGTTTGGGCGCCCCAACCGATCAATGGTGCGTAGGCGACTTCCCGGACAATGGGTGGGTCGGCGTCTTGGACGAGAGCGGCTGCCACAATATCCTCCAGGAACCGGGACCTGACCGCGGAGGCGATGGTGACCGGGGACCTGACGGCGGGGGCCGTGTCCCCCCGGGGGACCCGGCCCCGGGGGGACACTAGGAGCGTGGGTCAGTAATCCCAATCGTGAGTTTCGCACGTGAAACCCACGATTCGGCGGCGGGTCATTTGTTCGATCCGATCGAAGAACAGCATCACCCAGACACGATCAGCAACAGCAGCCAGGCATACGCCGCTGCCATCGACGGTTCGTTGTGGCGGCACCCAAGATGCGATCCACCGCGGGAATTACGTGCCCTCAACCCGCGTTGCACAATCGCGGCATACCGCCCGTCCGCATCTCGGCCAGCTTTCGCTGGGGCGGGTTTTTTCGTGCTCGCCACCCGGCGGCAGTGAATCAGTCCTTGCGATCGCAGCGTCTCACCGGGGGACATCCGTCGCTCGTCGACCCGAGAACACGCTAACACTGCTTAGATTGTCGCGATGCTTTCAGCCGCGGCGCTGCTCGTGTGCGCCGTCGCAGCGGGCGAGGGCCGGGGTCAAGCGCCTGACATGGTTGGCGACTGGCAGCGCCGCAGCGTGGGCCATGAAAACGTGCCAGGTGGTCGTGTCCGTCGCTGATGATCAGTTCGCCCCTTTCGCCGATGCTGGTGCGCCTGGCGGGCAAGTTGTGCACTGTTGAGGACGGCAGCAACAGGCCCAGGCCCGAACGGGTGTGGTGCGGAGGCGGCGAAGGGAAGCCGGGTGGCGCGAGTCTGGAGGACGGTGCACCTATTCGTTCGTTCGGATCGCTCAGCAAACGAGGTTTCACGGTACCTGTGCGACCACATCAATACGGTTGCCTATGAAGCGGGCGAGTTCGTTCGGCAGGTCAGGATCGGTGAGGGCTTCGACCAGGGCAACGGCTGGCATAAGTGGTCGGTGTCCTACCTGCCGGGGCTTGCCGGGGAGGGTGTGTGCGAGTGAGGGTCGGCGAGTAGGCGCTGTTGCCGCGGCTGCCGGTCCATTCTGCCGGTTTGTTCGTCCGTGCGGAGGCATCGGATTTGCGGCGAGCAGGTCGGCGGTAAACAGGAAGCTGCACAAGGTGTTCCACGTCGACCAGCACCGCCGGATTGAAGCGGCTTCGTGGGTGTCGGCGTAGGCCGCGAAGGGCTTGCCGCATGGCGTCTTTGGTGAGGTTGGCTGGTGTGTCGCCGCCATCGAACTGGACCGGATTCAGACCAGATGCCGCAACGACCGCGCACGGGCCGTCAGGTTTCGCGACAATCAAACGGGGCACTCAGCCGGCCGTGTTAGGACCCGAGGGAGTGCCGGCTGATTCATCAGATGAAAACGTACCGGTAACTGGTTTCGAGGGCCGAGTGCACAGTCGCGATTGAATCGAGCGACGCGATACTGCCCGGCCGCCCCGAGTCACGTCTGCCTCCAACATTTGGCAGGATTCCCGGCGGGCGACCACTGTCCATGACGCCGGGGGGCGCTAGCCATCCATTTTCGTCACTGTGACGTATTGACCCTGAATAGTTCTGCGGTGCAAGTCCTTTCGAATGGATTCGCCAGTAGCAGATCGGGTCCCAGCTGCTAACCAAGCAACGCATAACGAATTCTCAAGGTTGGCAATTACGTAAGAATTGTCAAGCATGAAAGATGGTGCAGCACCATGTGTTCCGATAACAGATATTATGGTCAAGTTCAGCCTCCGGCAGATTGGCGGTCGGGGTCACCTGGCCGCGTTGCACCCTACGTAGTGCGATTCGGAGTCCGAGTGCGTCGAACCACCGCTTGAACTCGTACACCACGAGGTGCTGACGTCATTCAAAGTCGTTGCTGCGTCACTTAATTCGTTGCCGTGACAATTGCTGACGGTTTCAGCGGGCCATCAGATAGCCGTGTACGTTCTTCATGGATAATTGCCATTATCCATGAAGAATCCCACTCCGCGGCGCAGCTTGTTATGAGAGTGCATTCTGGCTAGTCTCTGGCAGCCGAAATCGGCGATCACGTTTGAGAACTACTAACGAGAGAGTTCAGATGGCGTCGCAACATCAGCGAGGACTCGCAAGCCAGTAAGCGCCCGCATTTCGTCGGTCGTAGGCACGCGCCACGGAACCACCCAGAATGACGCGCTTATGGGAAGGCGGCTCTCCCAATGAGTCAGGTCTAGCACTGCCAGAAACGCGAACGGGGGTCCGGTGAGTGTGTACTGGCCGGCCTGATCCCCGAAACTGTCGGATAGTTCGGCGTCAGTCGCAGATTCCGTAATGCGCTTAACTTCGATGACGAAACGTTCCGCGTCATGAAAGGTGACGAGGACGTCGGCGCGTTCTCGACCTTGATGACCTCCGCGCCCAGATCCGCCAGTAACCGCGCCGCGTATGGGACGCAGATTCCCTCAGCAAATTCGACCACGCGGAAATTCGCGACGTCGATGTAGCGTCCAACCACCAGCTTGATGTGTCATGGGTCACAGGTTGAAGAGGATATGTCATGAGTCACAGGTTGGGGAGGTTGGCATGGTTGTGACAGCTAAGGAGAGGGCTGGCGGGTCAGGACGCCCCGAAGCAGGCGAGGCGCAGAACGAAAAGAGGGTAGGCATCGGTTCGGCAGTGAATGCGGCTGTCTCGGCCGCCGAGACGCCGCGGCCGGCGAAGTAGGGGTAGCAGTGGTGGATTACGCGGCGTTACCCCCGGAAATCAACTCCGGGCGGATGTATGCCGGCGCGGGGTCGGGGCCGCTGCTGGCGGCCGTGGCGGCCTGGGACGGGTTGGCCTCGGAGTTGAGTTTGGCGGCGACCTCCTATCAGTCGACGGTCCTTGAGCTCACCGGTAAAGGCTGGCTGGGTCCGGCGTCGGCGTCGATGGCCGCCGCGGTGGCCCCGTATGTGGCGTGGATGAACACCACCGCCGCCGCAGCTGAGCAGACCGCTAACCAGGCCAGGGCGGCGGCGGCGGCCTACGAGGCGGCGTTTAGCGCGCACGTGCCCCCGCCGCTGATCGCGGCCAACCGGTCGTTGTTGATGTCGTTGGTGGCCACCAACATTGTCGGGCAAAACACCCCCGCGATCGCGGCCACCGAGACACAGTACGCCCAGATGTGGGCCCAAGACGCCGCGGCGATGTACGGCTATGCCGGCGCCTCAGCGGCCGCAACGACGCTGACCCCGTTCACCTCACCCATGCAGAACACCGACCCGGCCGGTACCGGCGCCCAGGCTGCCGCGGTCGCTTCGGCGACCGGCACGTCGACCGGAACCGCCCAAAACGCCCTGGCGCAGGTGACCAGCACGCTGCACTCACTCGCGTCAACAACGTCATCCAACCCGGCGACGGTGATAACGAACATCTTGAATGCCCCCCCGGTCACGACATTCGAAACGCTGCTCACGGCATTTGGGGGTTACCAAACGTTCTACGACGAGACTGCTTTCACCGTTACTGGAGTCGAATTTTCAGCCATACCGTTTGTAACTACGGCCATAGGGAAGGGGCTGGCGGGGCTTGCGGCGCCGGCCTCTGCGGTGTCTGCGGCGCCTGAGGCCGGGCTGGGGACTTTGGCGGGTTCCTACGGGTCGGGGGTGGGCGGTGCCGGGGTGTCGGCGGGCCTGGGCGAGGCGGGGTCAGTCGGTGGGTTGTCGGTGCCGCAGTCTTGGGGGACGGCGGCCCCGGCGGTCCGGCTTGCCGCCACCGCACTGCCCAGTGCCGGGCTGGACGGCTTGCCGGCGGCTGGGACAGCCGGGCCGCCAGGCTGGTTCGGCGGCATGCCGCCCATGGTGGGCGGTGTGGTCAATGCGCCACGAAATGGCGCGGCCGGTGCGCCAACTGAGTCCCGGCTCAGGGTGATCCCGCCGATGGCTGCCGCGCCCGGCGTTCACCAGGGCACCGCGGATCGGGGTTTTAAGCCCAACGGGCGTGCTTCAGATGTGTTGGGCGCGTTGAGTGAACGCGAACGCTTTGAACTCGATGAGCTGCGCGAGGCGTTCTCCGAATTGACGATGGAGCGCGATGCGGCGGCCCGGTTGATCAAAGAGGCGATCCGGTGATGAGCGTGGTCGATTATGCGGCGTTACCGCCGGAGATTAACTCCAGGCGGATGTATGCCGG
>JBEKNM010000422.1:0-4608 GCA_049522835.1 Mycobacterium sp. | reverse complement strand
TGGTTAGCCGCGCGGCGCTAACCGAACTGGCCAGTGAACCCGCCGCCAGCCGCGGCCGAGTGTCTGTCGATGCGTTCTCGGTGTGGTGGAACGCCACAGCCTTCCTTTCGCTGATCAAATCTCGGATCAAGCAAAGTAGCTCGCGGTCAGGTGTAGCACTGCTTATCGCCGAATTGGTGAGCGCGCGCCCTGAATAGTCCAGATTCTTTGCGGACACTACGAACATAGAGTATCGTCGTGCTCCAAGTTAGCGAATCGTCGACCGAGATCCGTCGCCACGAAAGTCTGCGTACATGGCTCGACCTAATCCCGCCGTAGCGAAACGCCGAAGGCCTAATCCTACGGAGCGCCGACGCGACTTATGCGATGCGGCCATCCAGCTGTTGGCTGAAGATGGGGCCAAGGGGCTGAGCCATCTGAAGGTGGACCGCAAGGCCGGCGTGCCCGACGGCACCACCTCGTTCTATTTCCGTACCCGCTCGGCGCTGCTGCGCGCCGTGGCCGAACGGGTGGCCGAGCAGGATCTGGCCAGCCTGCAGTCCATCGCTGACAGCACCAACAGCCGGGCAGGCCATCCTTCGCCCTCACGGTTGGCGCAAGTGGTCATTCAAGCCGGTAGTGAACCACAGTTGTCCCGGACAAAGGCCAGGTACGAACTCACGATGCAGGCCGCTCGCGACCCGGCGATGGCCGCGATTCTGCAGCAGGCAACGGACGGATTCACCAAGCTGCATCGCGAGATCCTCGTCCAGCTCATGCCACATGGTGCCGAGCTGGAATCGGGCGTGGTCGAGGATCTGAGCAACGTCACGCTGACGTTCATCAATGGTTTGTTGCTGCGGTTCGCCCATGGCGACCGCATCATCAACAGCCCAGAGCAACTGGATGGGATTTTGTCAGCGATCGCTGCCGGCATTCTCAAGAGTCCCGGGAAGGGGCGGCTGACCGATTCAGGCGACCCCCGTCCGGCGCGCCGCCGCCGGGCCGCGGCAAGCACAGGTTAGCGGTGGATTTCGCGACGCTGGGTCTTGCCAGAGGTTCTGCTATGTGGTTCTCTACGAGAATAGAGTTAAGTCGACGCTCGGCCATCGGTGATCCCGTATCGCCCGAGTGCGTGCGCTTATCAGAGCAACGCATTTAAGCGGAGTGTACAAATTGGCCCAACCGAATCCGGCGCACATCGACTGGGCGTCCCAGCCCTGGTACAGGCGGCTCCGGTATTTGGTCAGGCATCTGGAAGTGGCTGTGCTAGGAGGGATTTCGTGACGACGAGCACCGAGAGTCATGTTCGTTTCGATCCATACGATGTCGAGCTCATCGCCGACCCGTATCCGATGTTCGCGCGCCTGCGTGACGAGGCGCCGCTTTACTACAACGCGGAATACGACTTCTTCGCGCTGAGCCGGTTCGCCGACGTCAATAAGGCGCTGGTCGACCACGCCACGTTCAGCTCGGCCCGTGGCGTGATCCTGGAGTTGATCAAGGCCAACCTCGACATCCCGTCGGGCATGCTGATCTTCGAAGACCCGCCGATCCACGACGTGCACCGCAAGCTGCTGGCGCGGATGTTCACGCCACGCAAGATCAATGCGCTGGAGCCGATGATCCGTCAGTTCTGTGTCCAAGCGCTCGATCCGGTCGTCGGAACGGGTCGCTTCGACTTCGTCACCGACTTGGGTGCGCAGATGCCGATGAAAGTCATCAGCGCGCTGCTCGGCATTCCCGACGACGACCAGGAGTTCGTCCGCGACCACGTCAACGCCCAACTACGCACGGAGGCGGGCAAGCCCATGGACCACACCCGGGGTTTGTCGGTGGGCGAGATGTTCGCCGCCTACATCGACTGGCGTGCCGAGAATCCTTCCGACGACATCATGACTGATCTGCTCACCGCCGAGTTCGTCGATGAAACCAGCACGACGCGGCGGCTCACCCGCGAAGAAATACTGGTGTATGTCAACGTTGTCGCCGGAGCAGGCAACGAAACAACGACACGGCTGATCGGTTGGGCGGGGAAGGTTCTCGCCGAGCACCCCGATCAGCGTCGCGACCTCGTCGACAACCCCGGGCTGATCCCGCAGGCGATCGAGGAACTGCTGCGCTTTGAGCCGCCGGCGCCGCACATGGCGCGGTATGTGACCCGCGACTTCACCGCGTATGACCAGACGGTGCCCGAAGGCACTGTGATGCTGATGCTTGTCGGGGCGGCGTGCCGCGACGAGCGGCAATTCGGTCCCGACGCAGGCGAATTCAACATCCATCGCACCGCCCGGCCGCATCTCACTTTCAGCGTGGGCGCGCACTTCTGTCTGGGTTCGGCGCTGGCGCGCCTGGAAGGCCGGGTCGCGCTGGAGGAGATCCTTAAGCGGTTCCCGAAGTGGGAGCCCGACATGGCCAACGCCAAGCTCAGCCCGACGTCGACGGTGCGCGGCTGGGAAACTATGCCAACGCTGGTGCCGTAATGGCCGGTCGGGTGGAAGGCAAGGTCGCCTTCGTCAGCGGTGCCGCTCGGGGTCAAGGCCGCAGTCACGCGGTACGCCTGGCCCAGGAAGGTGCCGACATCATCGCGATCGACATCTGCGAACCGATCGACAACGTGGTCTACCCCGCGTCGACACCGGCCGACCTCGCCGAGACCGCCGATCTGATCAAGGGCCACAACCGCCGCGTCGTGACCGCACAAGTCGACGTCCGCGACTACGCGGCGCTCAAGTCCGCGGTGGAGAGCGGCGTGGAGCAGCTCGGCCGGCTCGACATCATTGTGGCGAACGCGGGAATCGGCAACGGCGGCAATAAGCTGCACAAGATCCATGAGAACATCTGGCAGGACATGATCGACATCAACCTCACCGGCGTCTGGAAGACCGTCAAGGCTGGTGTGCCACACCTGATCGACGGCGGACGAGGTGGCTCTATTGTGCTCACCGGCTCAGTCGGGGCGATGAAAGCCCTTGCCCACACGGGTCATTATGTCGCCGCCAAGCATGGCGTCGTCGGCCTGATGCGCGCTTTCGCTGTCGAGTTGGGGCAGCACAAGATTCGGGTGAACTCGGTGCACCCGACCCAGGTCAACACACCGATGACGATGAACGATGTGACGTTCCGGCTGTTTCGACCGGATCTGGAAAATCCGGGGCCAGAGGACTTCGCTCCGTTCTCGCAGATGATGCACACGTTGCCGGTGCCCTGGGTGGAGCCGCCGATATCAGCAACGCGGTCCTGTTCTTCGCCTCTGACGAATCTCGTTATGTCACTGGCGTTTCGCTTCCCGTAGATGCGGGCAGCTTGCTCAAGTAAGTGCTAACTAAATTAACCAAAAGAAGTTGGAGACAAGTCATGCCTGAATACGACTACGAAGAGATGAAAAAGGAAGCCGAGCAGTACATCAAGTTCGAGAAGGACGTCAAGAACAGAATCGCTTACATCACCTTCAACCGCCCGGAAGAGCTCAACTCCACGACCTTGGGCATGCGGCAGAACTATGCCGATCTGATCCACAAGTGCAACGTGGACGACGACGTCAAGGTCGTGGTAATCCGCGGCGAGGGCCAGGACTTCGGTAGCGGCGGGGACTTGCCCGAACAGCGCGGGATGCTGGAGAACCCGGGCATGCCGCTGCTGCATGAAGTCGCGATCAACGACGACGATGTCAAGTACCCGCCGGGCGGGTCGTATCGCTACCTGTCCACCGTCACCGACTTCTACGCCAAGGCAAAAGCGGGCAACCGGCCGCTGCAAGAGCTGCGCAAGATCAGCATCATCGAGGCCAAGGGCTACTGCTACGGGTGGCACTTCTATCAGGCCGGCGACGCCGATCTGGTGATCTCCTCTGATGACGCCCTCTTCGGTCATCCGGCCTTCCGCTACGTGGGCTGGGGCCCACGCCTGTGGTGGTGGGCCGAGACGATGGGCTTGCGCAAGTTCTCCGAAATGCTGTTCACCGGGCGGCCATTCAGCGCCAAGGAAATGTACGACTGCGGCTTTGTCAACAGCGTGGTGCCCCGCGAGAAGCTCGAGGAAGAGACGCTGAAGTATGCGACGGCGTGCTCCCGCTCCCGCCCAACGGACACGGTAGCGGTGCAGAAGACCTTCCTGGAGTTGTACAAGCAGCACAAGGGTGAATACTTCGGCAGCCTGCTGACCGGCATGGTCGAGGGAATGCTGCCGCTGATCGCGAACGACCAGGAGAACGAAGTCGACCTCACCGAAGGGACCTTCAAGAAGGGGCTCAACAATGTGGTGAAGGACAACGATTTGAACTTCCCGCCGGAGTGGCGCCTGAGCCGCTCGGGTCGCGCGAAGCCCTGAGCGCTTTGGGAAGGCTCCCATGTCGGCGCTGACGGGTTTCAGTGATCAAAGTCGAGTCGCCGGAGTGCGGGAGCCGCGCGCGGGCGATGGCGCACCGCAGCCCTGGTGACAGGTGCCAGCAGCGGTATCGGCGCGGCAACGGCGCTGGCCGCACAGGGCGCCGTGGTTGCTCTCCTCGCGCGCCGAGCGGACCGGCTGCAAGAACTGAAAACCGAGATCGAATCCGCAGGCGGTTCTGCCCTCGTCGCGCCAGTCGACGTCACTGACGCCGAGGAGGTATCGGCAGCCGTAGCACGCAGC
>JBEKNM010000421.1:0-4610 GCA_049522835.1 Mycobacterium sp. | reverse complement strand
GCTTGCTACAGCTGCCGATGCGCACCATCGAGCCCGAGCCCTGGGCAGTCGCTGTCCGGCTGCGCGACGAACCACACGGTGCTCACCGGCTCACAGTCGCCCCCGGCTCGGCCGCGGAAGGATCGACCCCTGAGGTCCTCGCCGAGCACGCCGGCGACATTTGGGTCAGCATGGTGGTCCGTTCCAGCGGACTGGTGCCGGTGCGGGCCGACACCGAACTCAAGGCTGCCGACGAGGTCGTCATCCTGGCCGATCCCGAACTCAGTGACACACTTGGCGCACTATTTCGCCCGGGGCCGACGTCGCGCCAGTTATAGGGCGTCTGTGCCGCGTTCGCCGGTTCGCACCCGGATCAACGACTCGACAGGCGTCACCCAGACCTTGCCGTCGCCGATCTTGCCGGTGTGCGCGGCGCCGAGGATCGCAGCGACTACGGCATCGACGTGGTCATCTTCGACCACGACATCGATGCGCGCCTTGGGAATGAAGTCGACCTGATATTCGGCACCCCGGTAGACCTCGGTATGCCCCTTCTGCCGTCCGTAGCCTTTGACCTCGGAGAAGGTCAGGCCGTGCACGCCTGCCTGGTCCACGGCGGTGTGGACGTTTGCGACCGTATGCGGTTGGACGATGGCGGTGATCAGCTTCATGAGTTGTCAGCCCTCCACCGGCTCGGCCGGCTTGTCAGCGAAGGTCGCACCGACTCGCCCGGAGACGATGGCGTCGTCAGGGTAGGCCTCCTCGTCGTGCACGCCGATGTCGCCCACTTCCAGGACTTCGTCTGGTAGGCGCAGTTTCATGAACAAACCGATGATTTTCAGAAGGGCGAAGGTGATGAAGGCGTCCCAGACGATGATGTTGAGCGCGGCGCCCAACTGGATCAGGATCTGAAAGGGGTGATGACCCCAGAGCCATCCCGCGCTCGTCACGTCAGACACATCTGCGCCGTTTCCGAGGTATTCGACGACGTGGGGGTCCGCCAGCACGCCGACCAGCAGCCCGCCGGCAAGACCGGCTACGCCGTGGGTGTGAATTACCCCAAGGGCGTCATCGACTTTGTTGAAAAGCCGGGTGCGGCCCAGCCAGTTCCACGACATCCACACCAGAGAGGACGCCACCACACCGATGATCAGGGCGCCGAAAGTGTTGACGAACCCGGCGGCGGGCGTGATGGCGACCAGCCCGGTGATCATGCCGTTGATGCCACCCAGGAAGGTGGGCTTGCGCTGGCGGCTGGCGAAGATGTCCCAGAGCACCCAGGTCAGCAGCGCCACCCCGGTGGCCAGGTTGGTGTTGAGCACCGCCAGCGACGCATTGGCACCCGCGAAGTAGGGGTCGCCACCGTTGAAACCGTTCCAACCGAGCCACAGAATGCCTGCGCCGACCGCTGCCAACGGCAGGTTGTTGGGCACCGCGCGGTCGCGGTCGCGGGCCAGCCGCGGCCCGATTACCGCGGCGGCGACAAAGCCGCTGACACCCGCGGCCAAATGGATCACATATCCACCGGAGTAGTCCAGCGCCCCGGTGGTCCATGCGCTGCTGATGCTGGGGTGCGCCTGCGCCCACCAGCCTCCGCCCCACAGCAGGAACGCGTTCACCGAATAGGCCAAAGTCGACCATAGCGGCACGAAAATCAGCCACACCTTGAAGTTGATCCGCCCTACCACACTGCCCAAAAACAGCAGCGGCGTAATGGCCGCGAAAACGAACTGGAAGTAGGCCAGCGTCGACTCGGAGAACCGGAACTTCGGCATCGCCCCGTCCAGCAGGGGGATCACCGCCTGATGCGTGTTGTCGGTACCCAGGATCGAGCGGGGCTTGCCGATCACGGACGACAAAATGCCCGGGCCCAGCTTCATTGGCTCCCCGAAGCTCAACTTGAAGCCCCACAACACCCACACGACCAGCACCAGCGAAAAACCGGTGAAGGCCATGAGCATCGTGTTCACGGCCCACTTCTTCTGAACAATGCCGCCATACAGCACGGCAATGCCCGGAACGCTCATGAGGCCTACCAGAGTCGCGGCCATCAACTGCCAAGCGTTGTCTCCGGGATTGAGCCAATCAGGATAAGGGTTCATGCGTAGCCCTTCGGTCGTTGTCACTCCGGCCCATCTGAGTGGGGAAAATTTAACCGACGACACGTTTCTTACAGATGACAGTTTGTTAAGGCTAGGTGTCTGATCGAATCTGGCTGCCTATTCACGGCCTATCCGGAGTGGTCAAAGCCGGGTCAGCAGGCTGTCAGCCAGGAATCACGCAGCAGAACATACAGGAAATACACAGCATAGCGTCCAGGAAATACACAGCAGAATCAACGCCCTCCGGGCAGCCCCCGAGGCGTACCGGAGCCGGTTCAACGCACTAGACCCGTTGTCCGCCAATAGCTTTCTCCTGCGGACGCAGACCATCATGTCCGGCGCGCCCAAAAGTCATCGTCACCGGGCGGCCCAACCCCACCAACGACCGTCAGATGCGTCTAGTCTCGCCGGCTACTGGAAGCGACGGGCGCGGCAGACGCGGATTCGCTACAGGGGCAATTCGCCGCGCGCCGCCGACATCGGCAACGCAGGCCGCTATCACGCGCCTCACTGAATCGCCCTACGGCAGAATCCCCGCGACGCGACATTGAGCCTGAACGGCTTCAGCGTGAGCGTCATGCTTGTCGTAGGCAGCGCGGCACCAGTCGCGCGCTGCCGCACCACATGCGTGCTCGAGTCCGCCCCCCATCGTGCTCGCGCTCGTGACGTTCACGCAGCCGTCACCGGATTGGTCGTAGGTCGACGACTGGCCTGTCATTACCCATGCCGCCGCGCCCGCTGCAATGACACCAGCCACAACGCCAATTCCTATGAGCATGGCCCGACGTTCGCCAGGCGTGAGCGGGTCGGTCGGTGGGGTCTTGCCTGTATTGACCGTCGGCGACTCCTTTGTCCGGCGAACGCGATCGATCCACAATAAACGCATATCCTCGAGTGCAGCCAGCAACACCGCAAGCGCTTCGGGAGATCGAGAAGTAGGCGACCTCACTCGAGCAGAGGCCGCACCGGGACCAACGCTGCCGGGTTCCGCGACACAGTCGCCGACAGATGTTCAAGGCAGGCGGACGCATCGATGTGTTCAAAGTTGATTTCGGCGAACGCGTCTGCGGTGACCCGCACGGTAATCAAGCATGGCCGAGTCGGTTCACCGCTGCGCGGATCCAACGTATCGACAACACCGTTGAAAACCACAGCATCGATGTGGCGCTCGCTGTCGAATTCCACGATGGCCGCGAGCGATAGCAGCGTGAGTTGCGCAATAGTACTGGCATATAACGCTTTTCGCTGCGACGCCGGTCGCGGCACCTCGACGACCGTCTCCGCACTCTTGACGTAACGGTATGACTTGGCCTTCGGGACGACATCGACCGTAGGCAGTTCGTACTCGACGACCAATTGGCGCGAATCCGCAGAGTAGTCGACCTTGGCCTTTGGATTGATAACGCGCGGCAACGGGAGTGCCGTCAGGACCGATTCGATCTGGGCAGCAATCCCGGCCGGATCGCCGGCGCGACAGCTCACCGTCAGTTCAGACTCCGACACGTCCGCCAGGTTTTGTAGCCCATCTTGGAGAAGACCGGTAAGCGCATTGACTTGCGATTCGATTTTTGCGTTCTGAAGGTCCACCTGCGCCGCCAGGCCGTCAAGGTTGTAGATTTCGCTCTCTAGGACAAGGTCTTCGGGCCATCTGCTTTGCTGCCATTCGCGCTGGCGCGCTATCTCGGCAGCCCTGGCTTTCGCTTCAGCGGCCTTCACCGTTTGGTACAGCGCCTTGGTTGTTTCGAGTTCTTTCACGCGCATCCGTTCGCGGCCGGGGTGCCGTTGCCACGCTAACCGATACTCGTATCGAGCCTGCGTCAGCTGCCGCGGGGCATCAGGTACTCGGTAATACGGTGGTGCGTAGACGAAGTCCGCAAGCTGGGGTGCAGGCTCAGAGATCTCAAGATACCGAATCCTCATCGCGCAAACTTCGGAGTCGTGGCGGGCTTTGTCAACGGTGTAGTGGGTCTGCAGCATCCTGCAAGCCGACTCCCAGTTGTTGACATCCATCACCGCCCTCTGCGAAGTGCGCCAAAGGTGCCACAGCGCTTGGTACGCCTCGAGTTCTGCTGCCCGTCGGTCGTTCTCAAATCGCCCCATGTTCTCCCCTGACCGCGAGTCGATCCCGTCAAACTTAACGCGCCACCCGCGGAATGCGCTTCTCGCGTGCCAGTGCGACGTCGATGCCGCCGGCCCGAATGCGAACATGCAAAGGCTGCCCGCGGCCGTCGGGCTGGATAACTCCGACGACCTGACCACCTCGGGCGCCGAGGTGCTTCGCGAAATGCCACGGGACGTCTCGACTACATCGCGGCCCGCTCGATAGAGCATCAGATTTGACCTCCTCCCCACGGCTAAAGCCGGGGGGATTCCAACCTATTGGACGGGTTGGAGCAGTAATTCCTCACGGTTTCCTGCTGGTTCCTGCTTCAATGTCTCTGCAGCACCCGCGGGTGCTGCAGATTCTCGGCAGGCGGTGACCGCAAGCCCTGCGGCCAGGATGTTTTTGGCCGCGTTCACATCCGCGTG
>JBEKNM010000420.1:0-4617 GCA_049522835.1 Mycobacterium sp. | reverse complement strand
GATTCTGCCGGGCGGTTCCATCTCGGATCTGTTCGGGCGAGTACCGGTAATGCGCTTAGGCCTGCTGGCCTTTGGGACGGGCTCGGTGTTGGCGGCCACCGCGGCCTCGCCGGCGATCCTGATCACCGGGCGCATCATCCAAGGGTTGGGCGGCGCGTTTCTGGTGCCCGGTTCGCTGGCGCTGATCAATTCCGCCTTCGACCGCCCTGGCCGGCCCGCAGCGATCGGGTCCTGGACTGCCTGGACCGCCACTGCCTTTGCGCTGGGACCGCTGCTGGGGGGACTGGCCGTGGACTTCCTGAGCTGGCGATGGATCTATGTCTTCTCGGCGATCCCGATGGTCATCGGCTTCGCCTTGACGTTTTGGCTGTGCCCGATACCCAGGGCCGCCGAACACGCACGCGTCGACGTCGTCGGCGCCGTATTGTCAGGGGCCGGGCTCAGCGCCACGGTGTATGCCTTGATCGAATCTCAAAGGCGCGGATGGAGTGACCCCCTCATGACCGCATTGATGGTGTTGGGGGTCGGGGCATTGCTGGCGCTCGTGGCAGGGGACAGGCCCGCCCTCGCCCCGATGGTGCCGGTGGGCCTGTTCAAGATCCGCAACTTCGTCGGTGCCAATCTGAGCACCGCGTTCGTCTACGGCGCCCTCACGCTGGGCTTGCTTGCCATCGCCCTGTACATCCAAGAGGTCGCCGGTTATTCGGCCACCGTCGCGGGTTTGGCCACCTTGCCCTGCCCCGTCCTGTCGTTTTTGTTCGCCAGGCGCGTCGGTGCCATGGCCGCACGGATCGGACCGCGGATTTTCGTGCTGACGGGACCGCTAGTGGCAGGGTTCGGGCTGCTGCTCATCCGCCCCTCGGCACATGGGTTCAACGTTGTGACCCACCTGCTGCCAGGCATGATCGTGCTGGCCACCGGACTGGTCGTCGCTATCACACCGCTGACCACAGTCAATTTGTCCGCCGTCGACCCTGCGCACGGCGGAATCGCAGCAGCAATCCAAAACGCCGTGGGCCGGCTTTCTGCGCTGATCGCTGTGGCCTGCACGGGACTGATCGCCGCCGGCACGCTGAACGATGCCAGCTTCGCCCGGCTACTGGAAGTCAGCGCGGTGTTGTTCTTCGTCGGCGCCGTCGTCAGCGGCATCACCATCACTAACCCGCCCGTGCCCGCTGAGCCCGTTTCCAGTGAAGTCGCCGCCATATGCCGCGACCGGCAGGGCGCCCAAGCCCATCTGGCCGCCCAAGGTTCGGGGCGATTCCGTCTTGTTCAGGAATAGTGCCGTGTGGCCCGGCGTTTGGATCGGGCGAAGTCAACAGATAAGGGTGCGCGGATGAAAATCGGGATCTCCACTTTCGTCAATGACGACAGCATCGACACGGTATCGCTGGCGCGCGCGATTGAGGAGCGAGGTTTCGACTCGCTGGTCATTGCTGAGCACACGCACATTCCGGCGAGCCGTGAGTCGGCCTACCCGCTCGGGGGCGAGTTGCCGGCGATCTACTACAAGACGCTGGACCCTTTTGTCACGCTCGCCGCGGCGGCGGCAGTGACCTCCAAAATCGAACTGTTCACCGGGATCGCACTGCTCATCCAGCGCGATCCGATCATCACGGCGAAGGAGACGGCGAGCATCGACCTGATCTCCGGTGGCCGGTTCGTGTTCGGTGTGGGCGCCGGCTGGAACATCGAAGAGTTGCGCGACCACGGCACGGACCCCAAGACGCGGGGCGCTCTGCTGGACGAGCGCATCGAAGCCATCAAGGCGTTATGGACGGCCGAACCCGCTGAGTACCACGGCAAGTACGTCGACTTCGACCTGGCATACAGTCGGCCCAAGCCGGTCCAGAAACCGCATCCGCCCATCTTCATCGGCGGCGACTCCGATGCCACCGTCAAGCGGGTGATTCGGCATGAGGCGGGCTGGATATCCAACCCGCTCCCAGTAAAGGCGCTGACCAGACGCATCGATCAGATGCGTGACGGCGCCGGCCACGACGTCCCGTTGGCGATGTTCGGGACGCCCCAGAAGCCCGACTACTGGCGCGCCGCCGAGGACCTGGGTTTCGGCCAGCTCGCACTACTGTTGCCCACCCTGCCGCTCGACGAATCGCTTCGACTGCTCGACGAGTACGCCGCACTGGTGGGTCAGTATCGCGGGTAGAGCCGCCGGCGGTTGGCCGCCGTCACCGCGATCTGCACCTCGCTACAGTGATTTCATGGCAGCCAGAATTGCGACCGCTAATGTGGTGGGCTTTGCCGAGCTATTGGATTTCATCCGGCCGCGGCACAAGATGGTTTTGACCACCTTTCGCGCAGATTCGTCGCTGCAGAGTTCGCCGGTGACCGGCGGGATCGACGGGCAGGGCAGGGTAGTAATCGCGAGCTATCCGCGGCGCGCCAAGAGTGTCAACGTCCGACGCAACCCGAGGGCCAGCGTGGTCGTGCTCTCGGACGAATTCGGCGGTGCCTATGTGCAACTCGACGGAGATGCGGAGGTGATCGACGTGCCCGAAGCTGTGGAACTGCTCGTCGACTATTACCGCGTGATCGCCGGTGAACATCCGGATTGGCAGGACTATCGCCGCGCCATGCTCGACCAGGGCAAGTGCCTGATCCGGGTGACCCCGCGCCGGTGGGGCCCGGTGGCTACCGGCGGTTTCCCGCCGATGTAACGAGGATTCGCGGCGCTCGACAACTTGCGAGTCGGCTGAGGCGATTATGCCTCCCCCCGGCAGCCCGCCCGCGTAGACGTACGATCCAGTCAGGTACAACTCAGTAACATGGCTAAGTATCGGGCGGCTGGCTCGGCGGGGCGGTCGCGGAATGGGAGGCACGTGTGTCATCACTTGGTTCGGCGCGTTCCGAGGGAGACAGTTGGGATCTGGCCTCCAGCGTGGGAGCGACCGCAACGATGGTGGCGGCGTCCCGAGCGCTGGCTTCTCGTCACCCAGATCCGCTGCTAGATGATCGGTTCGCCGAGCCGTTAGTGCGCGCAGTCGGGCACCCATTCTTCACCCGCATGCTGGACGGTGAAATCCCTTTCGAAGACAACGACATGCCCTTGACTCTGCGGCAGCGGTGCGAGCAGATGGCAGTTCGCACAAGATTTTTCGACGACTTCTTCCTCACCGCGGCCACCGCCGGGATACGTCAGGCCGTCATCTTGGCTGCCGGGCTCGACGCACGGGCGTACCGGCTGCCCTGGCCGGCGGGCGCGGTGGTGTTCGAGGTTGACCAGCCCGAGGTGATTGCTTTCAAGAGCACCACGCTGGCTCAACTAGGGGCCGAAGCGACGGCCGAACGCCGCGCCGTCAGCATCGACCTGCGTGACGATTGGCCAAATGCATTGCGCAACAAATTCTTCGATACCGCAGCGCCCACCGCGTGGATCGCTGAGGGCCTGCTGCCCTACTTGCCGCCGGAGGCCCAGGACCGGCTACTGGACAACATCACCGCACTCAGCGCGCCGGGCAGCCGCCTGGCCACGGAGAACATCACCGACATGAGCGTGTTTACCGACGAGCGCGCTCGGTCCTTACGCAGTGGCTGGAGCAAGCACGGACTGGATATCGATGTCGCCGATTTGGTGTGGGTCGGTCCGCGCCGTCCAGCCGGTGAGCAGCTGGTATCCACGGGCTGGAGGGTTACCCAATACGCCACCGAGCAGCTGTACGCCGACCATGGGTTTGCAGTGCCTGATAACGAGATCCTCGCGACGTTTCGCGGTGCCATCAGCTACATCAGCGCCGAACTGGGCTGATACGCGCGCTTGCGCGCATGTCGGGGCGCGGCGATGCCAACCACTCGGGCGCCGCCACCTACCTCGAACCGTTCAGTCCTAGAGGTGGCGGCGGGCAATCGCGACGGCATTTCGAAGTCCTTGTTCATCGAGGGCGATGGCAGTAAGCATCGGTACGGCGGCGGCAGCAAGTCGGGTCAGCGTGTGGCCGGGTGTCGATTCCACCGTGCAGGTGACACCGAGTTCGCTCATAAGGCGGATCCCGTCATACCAGCGAACCGGTCGGCTCACCGAGGACGCAAGGTCGTCGTGGACTGCAGCAGCCGAGTTCACGCTGCGGCCACCAACATTGGTGATGTATCTGATGGCCGGTTCGCGGCGCGGGAGCGCTGACAGGCAGGACCGCACCGCCTGCGTCGTCGGCTCCTGTAACGGTCCGTGTGAGGCCACCTCGACGTCAAGGCGTTCGAACGACCTGGCACCGTCGCGGCGGCCGAGGCGTTCGGCTGCGGTGAGCGCCGGGATCGTGCCGCCGAGGACAGTCTGGGTGGCACTGTTGACGTTCGCCAGCCACACGGGTTCTTTTGGCGTTGCGGCTTTCTCGGCGAGCTTTTGGGCGACGATCGGCCTCAGGCCGGTGATCGCAGCCATCCCCCATGGGCGGCCGCTGCACACTGCCCGCATCGACTCGGCGCGCTCGCGCACTGCCATCAGCGCTTCGCGCAATGTGAGTACTTCAGCGACAACGGCTGCCGCGAATGCGCCCACTGAGTGTCCTGCCACGAAGGCCGGTGTCAGTCCCGCGTCGTCGACCAGCGCCCGTCCACATGCAGCGCCGGTGACGACGAGGCTGAGCTGGGTGGTGACGGTGT
>JBEKNM010000419.1:0-8666 GCA_049522835.1 Mycobacterium sp. | reverse complement strand
TGAAGTGCCGGAGGCTGAAGTGCCGGAGGCTGAAGTGCCGGAGGCTGAAGAGCCGGAAGCCGAAGAGTCGGAAGCCGAAGAGCCGGAAGCCGAAGAGCCCGAGGTTGCAGAGGCAGAAGAGCTTGAAGCCGAAGAGACCGAAGCACCAAAAGCCGAAGAGCCGGAATCGGTTAATGGCGGGGCCGAAGAATCAGCCGAACCCGAACCCGAACCCGAACCCGAAGCCGAAGAGCCGGCCGCGGAGGGCGAACTCGCGGCTGACGACGAGCAGGCGGAGCAGTCCGCTGAGGGCGCGGCTTCTACCTCACCGGCTGCCGCTGACGAAGTAGAAGCGTCGCTCGAACCTGACGTCGAAGCCGAGGATCGCGAAGACCAGTCCGAACCGGAGTTGGCGAAAGAACCGGCCAAAGACACGGCGGCTGCCGAGGACGCTGAGCCGGACTCGAACCCGGAAGCAAAACCCGAAGAGCCTGAGAACGCCGCCTCAGAGACCTCTGAAACCTCAGAAACCTCAGCCGCCGACGACGACGATCACATCGCCACCCGGCGGCGTTGGGGTCTGCGGCCGAGAAGTCGCAGGCCGCGGTAGAGCCCTTAACGCAACTGGATCTGGCATGCTGAAACTGTGACCGATCCGTCGCAGGGTGATGCTGGCGAACCCGGAGCGCCCGCACCGCAGCCGCCGGGATACCAGGCGGGGTATCCGCCGCCCTATCCGCAATATCCGCCGCCCGGAGGCTACTTCGACCCGGCCGCACCATACGGTCGGCATCCTGTGACGGGACAACCGTTCTCAGACAAGTCGAAGACCGTCGCTGGCCTTTTGCAGCTGCTGGGGCTAGTCAGCATCGCCGGGATCGGCCGAATTTACCTCGGTTACACCGGGCGTGGTATCGCTCAGTTAATCGTCGGCATAGCGACTTGCGGAGTCGGCGCTGTGATCTGGGGCCTCATCGATGCGGTGCTGATATTGACCGACAACGTTAAGGACCCGAAAGGCCGCCCATTACGTGATGGAACCTAATCCAGCTGGCGGGAACCCGGGGCGGTGTCGTGAGCACGGCCCGCATCATCACAGTCGCTACGCCGCAGCCGGTTCGGCTGCGCTGCTTGCCGGGGCTCTCGGCTACGTCGGACTCGTCGACCCGCACAACGCGAATTCGGTATATCCGCTCTGTCCGTTCAAGTGGCTGACCGGCTGGAATTGCCCCTTCTGCGGTGGGCTTCGAATGACGCATGACCTGCTGCACGGAGACCTGGCGGCCAGCATCAACGACAACATATTTCTGCTCGTCGGCATCCCGATGTTGGCCGGATGGGTCCTGATTCGCCGCCGTTACGGCAAGTCAGTGCTGCCGATGCCGGCGTTGCTAACCATTACTGCTGCGGCGATGGTCTGGACCTTGCTACGTAACCTGCCAGGCTTTCCGTTGGTTCCGACTGTCCTGAGCGGGTAGTCCGACGGGTTAGCCGGCTACTGGCGGCTAAACGTCCCGCTACCTTCGAGTCACTCGAGGGCCAGCAGCGCGACTATGCTCAGTCGTCGTGACTAGACGCGGGAAGATCGTCTGCACTCTTGGCCCTGCAACCCAATCGGACGCGTTGATCCAGGCGCTGGTCGAGGCTGGCATGGACGTCGCCCGAATGAACTTTAGCCACGGCGACTACGCCGATCACAAAGCCTCGTACGAGCGGGTGCGTGCCGCCTCTGACGCCACCGGCCGAGCGGTCGGCGTGCTCGCCGACCTGCAGGGCCCGAAGATCAGGCTGGGGCGCTTCGCGACCGGGCCCACCTATTGGGCCGACGGTGAAACGGTACGGATCACCGTCGCTGATTGCGACGGCAGCCACGACCGGGTGTCGACGACCTACAAGAGGTTGGCCAAGGACGCCGTGGTCGGTGACCGGGTTCTGGTCGACGATGGCAAGGTCGGCCTGGTCATTTCGGGCGTCGATGGCGACGACGTGATCTGCACTGTGACCGAAGGCGGTCCGGTCAGCAACAACAAGGGCATGTCTCTGCCGGGAATGAACGTGTCCGCTCCGCCCTTGTCGGAAAAGGACGTTGAAGATCTGACGTTCGCGATGAACCTCGGTGTCGACCTGGTTGCGCTTTCATTTGTGCGCTCACCGTCTGACGTGGAGCTGGTCCACGCGGTGATGGATCGGGTAGGGCGGCGGGTACCGGTGATCGCCAAGCTGGAGAAGCCGGAAGCCGTCGATAATCTCGAAGCCATCGTGCTGGCGTTCGACGCCGTCATGGTGGCCCGTGGCGACCTGGGCGTGGAGCTGCCGCTGGAAGAGGTACCACTGGTGCAGAAACGGGCGATCCAGATGGCCAGGGAGAACGCGAAACCGGTCATCGTGGCGACCCAGATGCTGGACTCGATGATCGAGAACTCGCGGCCGACACGGGCCGAGGCTTCCGACGTTGCCAACGCGGTGCTCGACGGCGCCGACGCGCTGATGTTGTCCGGGGAGACCTCGGTTGGGAAGTATCCGCTGGCGGCGGTCCGGACGATGTCGCGAATCGTGTGCGCGGTTGAGGAGAATTCCACGGCCGCGCCGCCGTTGACACACGTGCCGCGCACCAAGCGGGGAGTGATCTCGTACGCCGCCCGCGACATCGGTGAGCGACTCGAGGCCAAGGCGCTGGTTGCGTTCACTCAATCCGGCGACACCGTGAAGCGACTGGCGCGCCTGCACACCCCGCTGCCACTGCTCGCCTTCACCGCGTGGCCTGAGGTGCGCAGCCAACTCGCCATGACCTGGGGCACCGAGACGTTCATCGTCCCGATGATGAAGTCCACCGACGACATGATCCGCCAAGTCGACAAGTCGTTGCTCGAACTCGCCCGCTACAAGCGGGGCGACCTGGTGGTGATCGTCGCTGGCGCACCACCTGGCACAGTAGGCTCGACCAACCTGATCCACGTCCACCGGATCGGGGAGGACGACGTCTAGCCCGGCGACGGTCACCGGCGTTAGGCCGAGGAGAGTCAAGCACAGAGGAGAGCCCGTGCCGGCTGGCGATGAGCCGAATGCGCGAGAAAAACCGAAATCCGATTTCGAGGAACTGCTGGCGGTACTGGACCTCAACCGCCTTGGCGATGATCTGTTCCTTGGATCCCATCCCAGCAAGAACCCGATGCGGACATTCGGTGGGCAGCTCATGGCGCAATCGTTCGTCGCGAGCAGCCGCACGCTGCGGGACTACCTGCCGCCCAGCGCTCTGTCGGTGCACTTCATCAACGGGGGGGATACCGGCAAGGACATCGAATTCCATGTTGTGCGGTTGCGTGATGAGCGGCGCTTCGCTAATCGGCGCGTCGACGCGGTGCAGGACGGGGTGTTGTTGTCCTCGGCGATGATCTCGTATATGTCCGGTGGTCGGGGCCTCGAGCACGCTGTCGATCCGCCGCAGGTGGCCGAGCCTCACACGCAGCCGTCGATCGGCGAGCTGTTGCGGGGCTACGAGGACACAGTCCCGCACTTCGTCAACGCCCTGCAGCCGATCGAATGGCGCTACACGAACGACCCGTCCTGGGTGATGCGGGACAAAGGCGAGCGGCTTCCCCACAACCGGGTCTGGGTCAAGGCCCTGGGTGCGCTGCCCGACGATCCGGTGTTGCACACGGCGACAATGGTGTACTCCTCGGACACCACGGTGTTGGACTCGGTCATCACCACCCACGGGCTGTCATGGGGTTTCGATCGCATATTTGCGGCGTCTACCAACCATTCCGTGTGGTTTCACCGGCAGGTCAACTTCGACGATTGGGTGTTGTATTCGACGTCGTCGCCGGTGGCCGCGGATTCACGCGGGCTGGGCACGGGGCATTTCTTCGATCGCTCCGGGCAACTCATCGCCACGGTGGTGCAGGAAGGCGTGTTGAAATATTTCCCGCCCTCTCGCCGATAGATAGTTCAAGCGGGGGTGAGATGTCGTTTGTGATCGCGGCACCCGAGCTGGTGGCGGCGGAGGCTCCGGCCACCGGGATCCCGGCGGCCGGGGGCTGGGTGCTTTCGGCCGCCAGCTCGTGGCAACCAGTGGTTCTGGATGAACGCCCCGGAGATTCACTCCTCGACATGGGAATGGGACGGGTAAATGTATTTGCCGGTTTCAAAAAAGACGGTCTGCTTAAATATGATTGTCAAAGATGAGGCCCAGGTCATTGAGAAATGCTTATCTTCGGTGAAACGCCTCATCGATCATTGGGTCATCGTCGACACAGGCTCATCCGACAACACTAAAAAGATTATCCAAAAGGCACTGCAAGGGATTCCTGGCGAGCTACATGAAAGGCCTTGGGTGAACTTTGCGCACAACCGGAATGAAGCTCTTGAGCTCGCCGAAGATAAAGGCGACTATGTCCTGCTCATCGATGCCGATGAAGTGCTCCAATACCCTGAGGATTTTGCCCTCCCCGCTCTGGAAAAAGATCTCTACTTTATCGTCGTGCGCCGCCAGCCCGATGATCGAACCCCTGGAATCGGGGCGGCAGACGCCAAACGCAATGGACTGATCAATAATCATCTAAATTGGAAGTGGCGGGGAGTCATCCATGAAATCATCACCTGTCCGGATGCGAAGACCTCAGAAGTTCTAGATGGGATCCTCAATCTCAGTAATTCCCACAAAAAAAGCATTTCCGGCCGTTCCAAAGATTCAGAAGTCACGAAATATCTGCGTGATGCAGAAGTTCTTGAAAGGGCCCTCAAAGACGAACCGGATAACAGTCGATACGTGTATTATCTGGGGGTCAGCTATGCCGCAGCTGAAGAGCTCGAACTCGCTAAAAAGAGCTTTGAAAAAAGGGTCTCCATGCCCAGCGCTGATCTACAGGAAACCTTTTTGGCATTGTACAACCTCGGTCTCGTCCAATTAAGTTTGAATGAAACGGACGCCGCGCTGCGGACGTTTTATCGGGCGAACGCCTTTCACCCGACGCGTGCTGAGCCCCTTCTTCAACTCGCTAAAATCTACCGGCAGGAGAACAATTTCCTATTGGGATATCTCCTATCCAAATATGCTCTATCCCTCCCCTATCCGGCAGAAGATTCATGTGTCGAATACGTGGTCTACGACCACACCCTGCTCATTGAATTTGCGAACTGTGCGTTGCTTTTGGGAAAGTTCGATGAAGGATTTGACGCCTGCGGCAGGCTCCTTTCCAACCCCAATCTTCCTCCTGAGTTCAAGGCCAGCGTGCAGTCAAATTATGAACTGGCCCGCGGAAAACTAAGGTCGTAACTTTTTCGGGATACCTGCAGGACAACTGTCAGATTTCGGCTCAGCGCGGCTGCGATCAGGCGTAACGTTGCTGGTAGCCGACGTATTCGATGGTAAAAGCGGCCGGTGAGCCGCCCAGCTGAGAGTCAGCGCATCGGGAGGTGAGTGTGAACGGACCGCGGGTCGATGTCGTACCGAGGCTCAGTGCGCGTGAACGCGTTGTTGTTCACGTCGATTCGCTTGCGGCCCGGTGCATCGGTGCCGTGGCCCTGCTCTGCGCCGCGTGCTGGCTGATCGTGATACTCGCCCACCACCACCATCACTCGGACTGGCACTACGCGGGCCGGCTGGGCTGGTCGCTGACGGTTCTGGCCGCGGTGGCATTGATCGCTCGCGGCATCTTCCTGGGCCGTCCGGTGACGACCATGCACGCCGCCGGTGCTGCTTTGTTTGTCTTGGCGGGGCTGGGCTCGCATGTGCTGTCTTTCGATCTGCTCGGTGACCTGCTGATCGCCGGCTCGGGGATGGTGCTGATGTGGTCGAATTCGTCGCATCCGCGACCCGAAGATCTGCCCCGGGCGTGGGCGTTGATCAACGCCACCAGCGAGGACCCGCTGGCGCCGTTCGCCATGCAGACAGGCAAGAGCTACCACTTCACCGCGGCCGGCACCGCGGCGCTGGCGTACCGGACGCGGATGGGGTTTGCCGTGGTCGGCGGGGACCCGATCGGTGACGAGGCGCAATTCCCCGAGTTGGTCGCAGACTTCGCCGCCATGTGTCACACCCACGGCTGGCGGATGGTGGTGGTGGGTTGCAGCGAGCGGCGGCTCGAGCTGTGGAACGACCCGGCGGTGCTTGGACAATCGCTGCGGGCAGTGCCGATCGGCCGCGATGTGGTCATCGACGTGTGCAGCTTCGATATGGCGGGGCACAAGTTCCGCAACCTGCGTCAGGCAGTCAAGCGCACCCACAACTCCGGCATCACGACCGAAATCGTGGCGGAGCAGGAACTCGACGATCAGCGCCTGGCTGAGCTGACTGACGTCGTGCGGGCGTCTACCAGCGGGGCCCACACCGATCGCGGGTTCCACATGAACTTGGACGGCGTGCTGGAGGGCCGATATCCCGGAATAGAGCTGATTATCGCCAGGGATGCCTCGGGGCAGGTACAGGGCTTCCATCGGTACGCGACTGCGGGTGGCGGTAGCGATATCACCCTTGATGTGCCCTGGCGTCGCCGCGGGGCGCCCAACGGGATCGACGAACGGCTTAGCGTCGACATGATCGCGGCCGGCAGAGGTGCTGGGGCGCAGCGGGTCTCGCTTTCGTTCGCGGCGTTCCCGGAGATCTTCGACGACAAGAATCGCGGTCAGGCCCAGCGCGTCTTCTACCGGTTGATTCATTTCCTTGACCCGCTGATCGCACTCGAGTCGTTGTATCTGTATGTGCGCAAGTTTCACGCGCTGGACGCCCGGCGCTACGCGCTGATATCGATGACTCAGTTAGTTCCTTTGGTGTTCGTGTTGTTGACGCTGGAGTTCATGCCGCGCCGGCGACACCTCTGAGTCGTCGCGCGCACCCGAATGGCATGACCCGCGGACCCCGCCGGTAACCGCCCTCTGCCAAGGCCTGGCCGGATCAGCCTCGAGGATGGATACGATGCCTGCCTTGCGCCGGCTTTGGTAAGCACGTTCGCGGGCCGCCGACATGGACCAATCGGCACGCCCTGGATGCCGGGATACAGGCGTTCCTGCAGAGATTATGGAAAATCGGAATGTTCGGGTCGGTGACGATGGCCACGCCCTGCATCTGACCGACGACCTGCTGTGAGTCGACGCGCTCCAAGATGCCCGCTGGGTTAAACGCGTTGCCGGACGGCAGAAACAGCGGCCATTTTGGACATAGGGCTGATCAACTGCGCGGAACCCTCCAACCGGCGTAGTGTCATGGCGGCTGAGAATCTCAGCCGGTCCGGGACGGGTTTGAGCCGTACGCTGCTGAACCGCTGAACCCAAGGAGCGTTGGCTCCGAGCCCGGACATGCTCGGTGATCGTGCGCACTACGGGATCACCATGACCGACACATCGTCACCCTGTTCTGCCCTGCTGGGCAATGCCATTTTCTCCGCGCCGAACAAGGGTCAATTGGCGCGATTGCTGGGTTGTAGCTGAGGTGACGGGAGTCGTCTGTTGTCGTATGTACTTGTAGCTCCGGACATGGTGGCGGAAGCAGCCGGGAATCTGGCCGGGATCGGGTCGGCGATCAACGGGGCCAACGCGGCGGCGGCGGCGTCCACGACGCAGCTGTTGCCGGCGGCTTCTGATGAGGCGTCGGGGGCGACCTCGGCGTTGTTTGGCGGCTACGCGCAGGAGTATCAGGCGCTCAGCGCGCAGATGGCGTTGTTTCATGACCAATTTGTGCAGGCGTTGACCTCGGGTGCGGGCATGTATGCGGCCACTGAGGCCGCCAATGCGTCGCCGCTGCAGACGCTGGAGCAGGACGTGCTGATCAATGCGCCCACCAACTTGGTGTTGGGGCGCCCGCTGATCGGCCCCCCACCAAAACGCCACCGTGTGGCTGGAGAAAGAACACCATGACCAGCACCTTGAGGACCAAGGTTGCCGCGGCCGCGCGCATCGTCGGCATCGCGGCTCTGCTGGGCGCGGCCACTGCTGCGTCGGTGGCCCCGTTAGCCGCTGCGGCCCCCAACGCCACGAGCACTCCCACCCCAAATGCCAACCACATCGTCGGGATGTACGGCGACCCCGCCGCGGCCACGCCCTACTGGCGCCAGCAACACTCTTCCGACTGCGGGGAGATGGCGGTGGCGGATGTGGTCGGCCAGATTACCGGTCACGAACCCACCGAGCAGCAGATCATCTCTTTGGCCGAAAGCACCCCCAGCACAGCAGGTCCCGGACCGGTCTGGAACCCCGCCGGCAACACCGATATCGGAACCCTGCCGGTGCTGCTCGCGCACTACGGAATCCACGCCAACAACATCCAGACCACCACCAGCGCGCTGCTGCAGGATCTGAGCGCGGGGCGCATTGCGATCGTCTTGCTCAACGCCGAAACCATCTGGAACCAGCCCGGGAAGCGTAACTCCGGAGACCACTTCGTCGTTGTCACTGGCATCGACACCAGAGCCGCTGTGGTGCACCTCAACGACACCGGCATCAATACCGGCCGCGACGAGCAGGTTCCCATCGCCACCTTCGAGCAGGCCTGGGCCACCGGGCACAACTCAGCCGTCGTGACCAGTGACAGTTGGCCAGGCGACGACGAAATGTTTGTGCACACAATTCTTCTGCGATCTCAAAGCCTGGGCACTCGCGCCTAACCGATGCGTAGTTCGGGGCAGCGAAAGCCTTTGGGCAAGTGGTGAGTAGTCACCAGAACCGTCCTGTCGGCGCTCATCAGACCGGAGTCC
>JBEKNM010000418.1:0-4622 GCA_049522835.1 Mycobacterium sp. | reverse complement strand
CTCAGCGGGAACGCGCTGCCCGCCGGTTGAACCGATCCATGCTGTCGCTATTGGCGAAGCTGCCGGACACCTGCCACCCGATGGACGCGGTGCGCACGTTGATCAGCTACATGGGTGCCGAAGACAGCGATGAGGAGGACAGCAGCCCCGAGGCGAACTACGCCAAGTCGCTGCGGATGTTTGCGGTCCTGCCCACCATCGTCGCCGCCGACATGCGCCGCCGGCGCGGTTTGGCGCCCATCGCCCCGCACAGCCATATGAACTATGCGGAGAACTTCCTGCACATGTGCTTCGGTGACGTCCCTGAGCAGGTGGTCGTGGACGCCTTCGAGCAGTCCATGGTCCTCTACGCCGAGCACAGCTTCAACGCCTCCACCTTCGCCGCGCGGGTGGTCACCTCTACTCAGTCCGACATCTACAGCGCGGTAACAGCGGCCATCGGTGCGCTCAAGGGCCCGCTGCACGGCGGCGCCAACGAAGCGGTGATGCACGACATGCTCGAAATCGGCAGTGCTAAAAATGCTTCAGGGTGGCTGCAGGGCAAGCTGACTCGCAAAGAGAAGATCATGGGCTTCGGTCACCGCGTGTACAAGAACGGCGACTCGCGGGTGCCGACCATGAAGCGGGCCCTGGAACGTGTCGCCGCCGCTCGCGACGGTCAGCGGTGGCTCGACATCTACGAGATCCTCGAGCAGGGCATGCAAGCCGCGAACGGAATCAAGCCGAACCTGGACTTTCCGACCGGGCCGGCCTATTACCTGATGGGCTTCGACATCGGTTGCTTCACACCGATATTCGTGATGAGCCGGATTACCGGGTGGACCGCCCACATCATCGAGCAGACCGCATCCAACGCATTGATCCGTCCGCTCAGCGAGTACGTCGGCCCACCGCAACGTGCGCTCAAATCGACCCGCTGACTCCTTACTGGGCCGGTGATTTCGAAGGCTCTGGTCGTGAATCGGGCGTTTCGCGCTGCCTACTAATCGGGTGTGGGCACAAGTCGCGGCCTACCGCGTCGAGGACCGCAATTCGGTGCGCCGCGCAAAGGCCGACCGGTTGTGGTTTCAGATCAGTACGGCGGGGCATCCAGTCCGGCCGTATCTCAACGTCAGATCGTGCGTCCATTGCCAGCTGATCGCCGCGGATAAGATCGTTGACGGCGTCGACCGGTGCCTGAGTTAGCATGATCTATTGCGGCACAAGCGAAAGCATGCAGACGAATGTCAGCTGTTCTGTCATCAACGAGCCCGGAGCGCTGGGCTTCGGGCTTTCGGTATTCCGGCGTCCGGTAATGTCACGGACATGGAGCGGCGCGTGCTCGAAGCGATCATCTATGAACGCGAACCGCCGATTGCGCGGATCATCCTCAACCGGGCCGACAAGGCCAACACCAAAGATTCAGTACTGGTCACCGAAGTCGACAATTGTCTGCACGAAGCCGACCGTGACAACGAAATCAAAGTCGTCATCCTCAAGGCCAACGGCAAAGGTTTCTGCGGCGGGCACGTCGCCCGCTGGGGACCGGACGAGAACCCCTATCCAGACTTCGGCAATACCTTCGAGGAGCTGTATAAAGGCACGGCCGATCTGTTTCTCTGGCCGACGCTGTACCTCTGGGAGTTCCCCAAACCCACGATTTCTCAGATCCACGGCTACTGCATGGGCGGCGGGATCTATCTCGGCCTGCTGACCGACTTTTGCGTGGCCTCCGAGGACGCGTATTTCCAGATGCCGCTAGCCCAAAGCCTCGGGGAACCCGGCGGGCACACCATGATCGAACCGTGGCTGCTGATGAACTGGCACCGAACGATGGACTGGCTGCTGCTGGCGCCAACCCTTTCCGCACAACAAGCCCTCGATTGGGGCCTGCTCAATCGGGTGGTGCCGCGCGAAGAGCTCGAAGACACCGTTGAGGAAATGGCGCGCAAGATCGCCCAAATCCCGTTGACCACGCTGATGGCTGTCAAGAACAACGTCAAGCGTGCCTGGGAATTAATGGGCATGCGGGTGCACCTGCAGGTCAGCCACATCCTGACCAACATGGTCGGCGCGGCATCCGATGTTCAGGCGCGCCGGGCCGAGCTCATGCAATCCGGCATGAAGCCACGCGAATTCGTCGGCCGCGACGCAGCCGACGGCGACAGTTCCTAGCGCGAGCAGACGCAGAATCGCACTACATCCTCTCCGCGGGTGCGATTCTGCGTCTGCTCGCGCGCCTCAGCGGCTCATCTCGCCGGCGACTTTGCGGCCGGCGGCGTGCCGCGCGGCCACGTAGCCGAACACCATCGAGTTGGCGATACTCGCGCCGGCGCCCGGATACGTTCGGCCCATCACCGTCGCGGTGGTGTTGCCGGTGGCATACAGGCCCTCGATCACTTGGTCCTGCTCGTCGAGAACCTGTGCGTGCTCGTTGGTGATCACACCCCCGCATGTCCCGACGTCGGCCGGGAAAACCCTGGTCGCGTAGTACGGCGCGCGGTTGAGCGGGCCGACGGCAGCGTTGGGACGATACCCGGGATCGCCGAGGCAGTCGTTGTACGCCGACTGGCCACGTCCGAAGTCGGGGTCCAGGCCCTTGGCGGCGAACTGGTTGAACCGCTGAATGGTTTGTGCCAATTCGTCGGCGGGAAGGTCGATCTGGCTGGCGAGGGCGGCGATGGTGTCGCCGCGCTTGACCGCACCCTTCTCGATCAGCTCCGGAGGTAGGTGCTGCCGCTTCAGCGGGTTGGTGCCCGCCACATACCTGCGCACGTAGCCGTCGTCGAAGATCATCCAGCAGGGCACCGCCTTGTTGGCGTACATCGCCTTGCCGACCTCGACGTAAGAGTTCGATTCGTTGCAGAACCGCCGGCCGGTCGAGTCGACGTAGATGGCGCCGGGGCGCTGTCTTCCCGACCCCAGCGATGCGGCGGCGGCACCACCATTGGCGATGAAAACCGAAGGAAGCCACCATGCTTCGTCCAAAAGATCGGTTTTCGCGCCCAGTCGCATCGCCGTCTGCAGTACCTCGCCGGTGTCGCCGGCGTTGGCGATCGACCACTTCGCCTCGTTGGGTTGGTCACCACTGTAACGGCGACGCATCTCGGCGTTGTGGCCGAAACCGCCCGCGGCCAGCAGGACTCCCTTGCGTGCCTCGACGTTCAGCGGCACGCCGCCGCGCAGGATCCGTGCGCCTACGACTCGGCCGTCCTCGACGATGAGCTCGTCCATCGCAACATTCGTCCACAGCGGCGGCTGGCCGTCACCGAGATCAATGAGCGCCTTCAGCATTTGAGCGATGAGTGATGCGCCGTTCGTGAGGATCTGACGTCGCCGCATCCGCGCCGCCGCGGTGCGTAGGAACACCTTTGTTGCCACCGCAAATGCGCGCGGCGAACGGTTGAAATACTGAACCGACCGCAACTCGTTGGTCAGCACCGCATACCCGTAGTTCTTGGCCAGCGGCGGCTGCACCTTGTCGCTCCAGCTTCCCAGCTCGGCGGCATCGAAGGGAATTCCCTCGACGGCCCGGCCGGACTCATTGCCGCCCTTGTGATTCGGGTAGTAGTCGCTCCAGCCTTCACAACGAATCAGCTGAACGCCTTTGCGGATAAGGAAATTGATCATTTCGTAGCCGGCGGTGAGGAACATCTCGCGGCGCGCGGGGGAGGACGGCGCACCGATGTCACCGACCACATCGGCCAGGTAGGCAAGGCCGTCCTCGTGCGAGTCGGCGATGCCGTCGGCCCGCATCAACGGGTTATTCGGCAGCCAGACGATGCCGCCGGAGAGTCCCGTCGACCCGCCGACCAGAGCCTGCTTCTCGACGATCAGTGGCTCGAGCCCGCAGTCGAGTGCGGCCAACCCCGCCACCATGCCGCCTCCGCCGCTGCCGGCGATAAGCAGGTCGACGGAGCGGTCCCAGTGGATGGTCATCGTGCCTCCGAGGTGACGTTCGCGGTGAAGCCCAGGTCGGCCGCCGGCACGTCGATGGTGGTGTTGGTCTTCTGGATCGCGGGTACCAGCGTCTCGTAGGGCAAGCCGGCCAGGAAGCCATCGACGACGCGCTCAAAGTTCGAGATCAGCCCTTCGATCTGGTCGGACAGTCGCATGTATTCAAAACCACGGGCGTGCAAGCCTTTCTGCTGCCTCGGCAGGTTGGAGAAGTCTTGGGCGGGGATCGGCGGCCAGCGCGGGTCGTCCGGCGCCATGGGCTCTGGCGGTGTGGGTTTTCCCGCGGAAAGGTCCGCGGGAAATCGGGTGAGGGACCAGATCTCGAACAGGGTCTCCTCGGGCCCAAGCGGACGGATCCGGTACGACGAGGCGCTGCTATAGGTAGGCAGGATGAAGTGGTGCGGGAAGCAGAACCCGATCGCGTCGGTGATGCCGCGGTGCACCAGCTCGTTGAGGTCGGGTATGGCGCTGCCTCTGGCCCGATGCCAGCCGACGACCGCCTCGTTGAGGGCGCTCCGCCACGCGGCCATCGCCTGCGCCGGATCGGACGGCAGTTCGATGTTCTGCAGGCCCTCGGCGATGCGGATGTCGTTCTCGTGTGTCATGCCGCCCATGCCGTCGCCCAGGGTGCGCATGAAATACAGGCTGCTCTGGACGATCGGATGTACCGCCTTGGAGCTCTGTGT
>JBEKNM010000417.1:0-5313 GCA_049522835.1 Mycobacterium sp. | reverse complement strand
ACGCCACCAGGAACTCCTCATGGCTCCAGGACTCGGCGCGAGCGCGCTCAGCCAGGCGAGCCACCGACTCACGCAGCGTCGGCGCCTTGAGCGCTCGAGTCAAAAAAGCGACCTCGGCCGACAGATCACGCACGGTCTTGGCTGCTGTCGTGGCGCGGGTGGCCATCACGCCACCCCGCCGTCGAGGTCGTCGAGGCCCAGGGCGGTGTCGTAGTCGCTCAAGGGCCGCTGCTCGACGTCGGGTTCGGCGACCGGACGCAGCACCCCGACCCGCTCGCGCCGCAGCGTGCGTGCGGCCGCAACGTGTTCGGGGTCCGAGATCGTCTGGTGCCACGCCCAGATGCGCTCGTGATCGGCGACGACCCGGCCCTCGCAGAGCACCCGCACTCGCCCCAGGTCGGCGATCACCTCGATGCGCCGACCAATCACCGATGGGTGCACCGAGTAGTCATTGCTGTCCAGGCGGACGTAATGATCACGTGCCAGTCGTGTCGCCAAGCGGCGACCCGATACCGGCGCCACCGGCGGCAAGGCCAGCATCGCGTGGCGATCGGCAACGATGCGATCTGTCGGGGCGCACCCCAACGCCCGGCGCTGCCGGGTGTTGACCACCGAAATCCATTGCTGTATCTGGCTGTTGAAGTCCGCCGGTGAGGCGAATACCCGACCCGGCAGATTGGACAACGTCGTCGACTACACCCGACCCCGACGATCGCTTCCAGATAGTGCGCGTGACGCATCGGTTTCATCCGTTGTTTGGTGGCGAGTTCGAGTTCGTGGAGCAACGGCAAAACTGGGGTGAGGACCGGGTCCACATGCGGGATGTGGACGGGCGGTTGTTCTCGCTTCCCGCTGGCTGGACCGATGCCGCCGCGGTGGATCCGTTCGTGGTGATCGCCGCGGGGCGGTGCCCATTCACTCTGGACGGATTGCTCGCGGTCGTCGAGCTGGTCGACGGCTTGCGGGCCGGCCGCGACGCCAGCCGGGCTGTCAAGACGATTACGCCGTAATTGTTAATCAGATTACGCCGTGCGTTACGCCGCGATGCTCAGGGAGTTGGCGCCCATGCTGACCACCACACTTTTTACAGTGACTAATTCGTACTTGCGACTGGCGTGTCGCATGTGATCGATCGGAGTAGAACGGCATAATTTACCTAACACAATGATCGATCGGAGAATGTGGTGGCGCGACGGCGTGAGATTGAAGACCCCAAGATGACGGCACTGCGGGAGGCGCGGTGTTTGAATCCGCATCCTGAGGCGGTGACCGACGAGGTGTTCAGCTCCCAGGAGTTTTTCGATGCTCGCGACGCGGTGCAGGTCAAATACGAGATGGTGCGACGCGTTCGGGTCGACCGCGTGTCGGTGTCGGCGGCCGCAGAAGCGTTCGGGTATTCGCGTCCATCGTTTTACCAGGCGGCCGCCGCGCTCGACGAGCAAGGCATCGACGGGCTGGCGGCGGACAAGCCCGGCCCGCGCGGTGGGCACAAGATCACCGACGAGGTCTGCGCATTCGCCGAGGCTGAGCTGGCCGCTGATCCGGCACTGCGGCCAGCGGATCTGGTCGCCCCGATCGCCGAACGCTTCGGCGTGCGGGTGCACCCTCGCTCGATCGAGCGTGCGGTGGCCCGCTATGCAGACCAGCAGTCCAAAAGTCGCTGACTCCTGCGGTGAGCAGACAAGGGTGAACAGCCACGGTGGCCACGCAGATGGGCTCGACCCCCGCTACGAAGCGCTTCGCCACGCCGCGCTGCACGCCCGCGCCGAGGCGTTCCCGCTCGGCTTTGCCGTGCTGACCCGCCGGGGCGTGACCGGGTGGCGGCGTGCCCTTAGCGAGGTGAGCGCCAACCAATCCAGCCCCGCCATGCCCTGCTCGCCGCCGGCGGCCGCAGCGGGCCTGCCGGCGGCGGTCAGCGCCGAGCTGGTCGATGCGCTCGCAGCGGTCGCGCTCGCAGGCGCACACCCCGACCGCGGTGCTGTCCATCACCGAAACACGTCGTCTAACCGCAGCATTCACCGGAAAAGGAGTCCGTATCCGTGTTCAGCGACACTGCCGCATCCAAGGTGAGCGCGGCGCACCTGACCAAGTCGGCGCTGCTGTATGTGCGCCAGTCCACCCTTAAACAGGTCATCCACCACACCGAGTCCGCGCACCGCCAATACGACCTGCGCTCGCGCGCGATCGCGCTGGGCTGGAGCGACGACCAAATCACCGTGATCGACATCGACCAGGGACAGTCCGGGGCCAGCGCCGCCGACCGGGAGGGCTTTCAACACTTGGTCGCCGAGGTGTCGCTGGGCCGGGCCGGGCTCGTGCTGGGCCTGGAATGCTCGCGGCTGGCCCGCAACTCGGCCGACTGGCACCAGCTGCTCGAACTGTGCGGCATCACCGGCACCCTGATCTGCGACGAGGACGGGCTCTATGATCCGCGCCAGTTCAACGACCGACTGCTGCTGGGCATGAAGGGCCAAATGAGCGAGGCCGAACTGCACTTCATCAAGGCTCGGCTGCGCGGCGGGGTGCTCTCCAAGGCCCGCCGCGGCGAGCTGCAGATGCCGCTACCGGTCGGACTGGTCAGCGACCCATCCGGGCACGTGGTCCTGGACCCCGACACCGCCGTCCAGCAGGCGTTGCGGCACCTGTTTGACACCTTCACCGCCACCGGGTCGGCCACGGCCTGCGTGAAGGCCTTCCGTAATACCGATTTGATGTTTCCGTGGCGCCACCTCAAGGGGCCGCGCAAGGGCGAGCTGGACTGGAAACCGCTGCGTCATCACAGCGTGCTGCGAGCGCTGCATAACCCGCGCTACGCGGGTGCGTTCGCCTACGGCCGCTGCGCCCATCAACCCGGACCCAACGGGAAATGGTCATCAGTGAAACGTCCACGTGATCAATGGATTTCGTTTATCCCAGACGCCCACCCCGGCTACATTACGCTCGCCCAGTTCGAGGCCAATCAAGCTCGGCTGGCCGCCAACGCCGCCGCCCACGGCCGCGACAGGGCGGCCGGTCCGGCCCGCGAAGGCGCCGCACTGCTGCAAGGAATCATCGTCTGCGGCCGCTGCGGCACACGCATGACCGTGCGCTATCACCATCGCCGCGGCCGACCGTTCCCCAGCTATATGTGTCAACGCGACGGAATCGAAAAGGCCGAACGCATCTGCGCGGCGATCCCCGGCGCCGACCTCGATGAACGGATCAGTCAACTGCTGCTGGACACGTTGACCCCGTTGACCGTCGAGGCCGCCCTGGCCGTGGCCAACGAGCTGCACCAGCGCGCCGCCGACGCCGACCGCATGCGCGCCGCCCACGTCGAACGCGCCCGCTACCACGCCGATCTGGCCCGCCGCCGCTACCTGGCCGTCGACACGGCCAACCGGCTCGTCGCCGACAGCCTGGAAGCCGACTGGAACACCGCGCTGCGTGAACTGGGCGACGCCCAGCACGCCTACCAGCAGGCCTGCGAACAACACACCGGCGAGCTCACCGAGCAGCAGCGCGCCCGAATCAACCAGCTCGTCACCGACCTGCCCGCGATCTGGCACGATCCCAGCACCCCGGCGCGGGAACGAAAACGCATCGCCCGGCTGCTGCTCACCGACGTCACCGTGCAGCGCGAAAGTGACACCATCACCGCCCACGTGCGGTTCCCCGCCGGTCAGCACACCACCCTCACCATGCCCGCCCCCAAAACCTCTGCCGAACAACGCAAAACACCCGCCGCAGTCGTCGCCACCATCAACGAACTGCTCGATCATCACACCAGCGGCGAAATCGCCGACATCCTCAACCAGCGCGGCATCCTCTCCGGTACCGGAGAAGCGTTTCACCACAAGATAATTGACAACATCATCCACACCTACCGGCTACCCAGCCGCCGCCACCGCCTGCGCGACGCCGGGATGCTCACCGCCGCCGAACTCGCCGAACTCCTCGGCATCCGACCCGGCACCGTCAAAGATTGGTGGCGCACCGGACTTGTCAGCGGACTGCGCTACAACGACAAGGGCGAGATGCTCTACCACCGACCCGACCCCACCAACCCGCCCCAACCACCCAAACGCGGACGACCCCTCAAAACCCGCTGAGCAGCACAAACAAAAATCACACCCACATCAATGCAAAGGAGTGCAATATGCAACCTGAGGTTTGTCTTTGGGGGACCGCACCCGGGCCGGGTCGGTGAGGAATCCGACATGGCCGGTGTAGTCGAGCCACCCCTGGGTGAAGTGCGGATTGACGGCATCAGCAGCGGCGATCACCGGCTTCAAATTGTCCGGGATCAGCACCGCGAACACGCCGCCAAAGAACTCCCACGCCGCCTGACATCCGGCGATCACCGCAGCCAGGGTCTGGGAGTAGGACAGCCACACGAACATATGCCGGCTGTAGACGGCGGTGAAGATCAACGCGTGCACCTTGCGGCGCCGCCCATCGTCGGCGTCGGTGAGCATCCCCAGGTAGCCGAAATCGATTTGGCATTCCACCCCGGGATCCCCATCGGCGACCCTCACCGTGATGTCCGTGCGACCGAAACCGCAACGCTCACCGGCGAATCGGTTCAACGTGCGATACGGCACCACACAACCTTGGCGGGCCAGCAGAGTGTGGATCTTGGTGATCGTCAACGGCGGCTGCTCACCGTCGCCGGCCACCCACGCAGTGATCTGCTCCTCGAACCCCGTCAACTGTTCCCATGCCGCACCATGGCCATCTGGGCGTACTGGGCGCACCGCTTCGGCGACCGCCCCGATCAGCCCGTCATCGACAGCCCCGACGCTGTCGCTGCGCCGCAAACCGGCCGCTTGCGCGGCCTCTACGTAGCGGCGCACCGTTTTGCGGTCCACGCCGCAATGCGCGGCGATCGTGCGGTACCCCGGCGCCGGTAACCCGGCCACCCCCAGCCACACCCGCAGCACTTCCCTGATCTCATTCACACTGACCTCCCGAAAAGCCATGCCCGTCGCCTCCGTGACTTGAACCGTCACGGCGATCGAACGAACAAACGAAGAGACCACCGACGCGACGCGCCGGTGGTCCCATAACTGGCAATCCAGGTGGTCCCATCACCCTGGCAAAATCAGCTCACACTGGCCCCAAGCTCCTGGCAAACGACAGCCCACGATGTCCGTCTGCCACAGCTCCATCGCCGCACCACGTTCCCGCTTTCACTTGCGCGAGCGCCGATCCCACAGACTCGGATCGATCAACCCGCCCCGCACCAGGGCCGATAGGCCGCCGACTCCGACGGCAACGGCCCGACCCGGCGTTTAGCCAGCTCGAACACCAGCCGCCGCGGACCCCAATACG
>JBEKNM010000416.1:0-4640 GCA_049522835.1 Mycobacterium sp. | reverse complement strand
CCGATCCGCAGGAGTTGGCTCGGCTGGACAACCTCAACGAACTCGTCAGCGTCGCACATGAATTCAGCATTGATCAGGCCAACGCAGCCGCACTCGACGAGACTTCGGATGCAGAAGGCGGACTCGACGACGAAGACGTCCCGGACACCGGCGTGCTTGCGGCGTTTCTGGAGCGGGTGTCACTGGTCGCCGACACCGACGAGATACCCGAACACGGTGCCGGTGTGGTCACGCTGATGACCTTGCACACCGCGAAGGGTTTGGAGTTCCCGGTGGTATTCGTCACCGGGTGGGAGGACGGGATGTTCCCGCACATGCGGGCGCTGGACGATCCGACCGAACTCTCCGAGGAACGGCGGCTGGCCTATGTCGGCATCACCCGGGCCCGTCAGCGGCTGTACGTGAGCAGGGCCATCGTCCGTTCTTCATGGGGACAGCCCATGCTGAATCCAGAATCCCGCTTCCTGCGCGAGATTCCGCAGGAGCTCATCGACTGGCGGCGCACCGCCCCCGCCCCGTCGTTCGGTGCGCCGGTGAGCGGTGCCGGCCGCTTCGGCGCGCCGCGCGCGGCGCCGACTCGCTCGCTGGCCGGCAAGCGTCCGCTGCTGGTGCTGCAGTCCGGCGATCGGGTGACGCATGACAAGTACGGGCTGGGCCGGGTCGAGGAAGTCTCCGGGGTCGGCGAATCGGCGATGTCGCTGATCGACTTCGGCAGCGCAGGGCGAGTGAAGCTGATGCACAACCACGCCCCGGTCGCCAAGCTTTAGCAACGGGAGAGGCGCGGGGCGAGATCAGCTCGTGAGATCAGCCCTGCAGCCAGCGTTTGGTCTGCGGGTGTAGCGCCAGCACAACGCTGGCAACGGGGAGCACCCAAAGGGTGTACACAATCCACGCGACGTGTGCGCCTGCCAGAAACACGCCGCCATAGGTCAGCATCGCGACGACTGCCCCAGCCACGATGAGGTAGCGCCCGATAGGTCGGTGCTGCAGCAACAAGATCACTCCGGAGATGGTTGCCACCGCAAACACCAGGGCAAGGAATCCGACCGCGATACAGAACAGGCGGTCGGTTCTCCACCAGCCGGCGATCAGGTCGGTGGCCACCACCGATGTGCCCCACCCGCTGACGATGGTGACCGCCGCGGCGGCGACGGCTGTACGGCCACTCGGTTCGTCGGTCGGCGGGCTTGGCACATGCACCTGCGGAACAGCACGAGTGGCGTTCTGGCCGGGCGATCCTTGGGGTGGTATGTGCGCGGTCCGGGTATCAGCGATCGTGGGCAACGGTCCGGTCGGCGCCCGCCGGATGATCCGCGGCGATGACGCGGTGGGCTCAGGCGAATCTGCGCCGGCATCAGGGTCGTTCGGTGCGGTCACCAGGTCAACCGGTGTAACTACCCACGTTGATGCCCCGCTTGGCCAGCCACGGCACGGGGTCGATGCGTTCGCTGCCGCCCTGTAGCACCTCGAAATGTAGGTGCGGGCCGGTGGAATTGCCCCGGTTGCCCATGGTGGCTATCTGGTCGCCTGCCATCACGCGCTGGCCGACGCTGACCACTGCCGAGTTGATGTGGCCGTACAGCGTTACCGTGCCATCGGCATGGAGCAGCTTGACCCACATTCCGTACCCGGCGGTCGGGCCGGCATCGATGACGACACCGTCGGACACCGCGTATATCGGGGTTCCGATCGCGTTGGCGAGGTCGATACCGGCATGCAGCACACCCCAACGGTACCCAAAGTTCGAAGTGAAGATCCCGTGCGTGGGCATGACATAGAGGGGTTGCGACAGGCGGGCCTCGCGCTGGGCGCGATCGTTGGCGAACGCCATCCCGTTGGCGAGTTCCTCGTTGTGCACCGCGGCATTCGCCGCGGGCTGGACCGCGATCACCTGGGCGCCGCGGATTGTGTCGCTGGCCGCCCCGCCCGTAAGCGCCGACGCGTTGGCGGTCACCACCGTCTCGGTCTTGGGGGTATCGGCATGACTGGTCGCGGTGTGGGCCGCGGCAGCGGCCGCGCCGGCGGCCATTGCCGAGATCAGCACGCGGCCCCTGGCCGCGCTGGTCGGCTCCTTGCGGTGCTGCCCGCCCGCGCGGGGCACACCGACGACGTCGGTGACAAGCGGGTGATCGGGACGCCCGTGTGTGCCGGGTCGGATGGTCACCCTGGCCAGGACCTCAGTGGGGGCTTCCAGCGATAGCGGGGTGAGATTGTCTATCTCGTCCAGATCGTCCAGTTCGGGAGCCAACAGCACTTGGGCTTCGTTGTCGAAGCTGGAGTCGTTGCTGAAGTCGAGGTTATCGAGGTCGCCGAAGTCGTCGACCAAATCCAGGTCTTCGAGGTCGAAGCCATCGAGTGGAAGGATCTCGGTTACTTCGTTGCGGTTCGACGCCAACCAGCGATCGCGGGAGGCGCGACCTGCTCCTGCCAGCGCAGAAGAACGAGTGAGACGATGCTGCGACAACCTGAAATGTCCTCGTATCGTGACCATACCGTTATCTGGACGTTGAGACGTTATCCGCTAACAGATGAAGCTGGCAACCTCAGTCCGCAAACCCAGCAATATTGTGAGCCGGATCACGTTATGGGCTGCTTAACATTCGGTGACCTATGCCACATCGGTGGGATGCGACGTTAGCAGCAATTCGGCGTGTGGATACAGTTCCACCGAGCGAGTCGCCGAATGCGGCACCGCGTACCTGTAGGCCTACCAATATGCAAACGCGAAGACAGTGAGCCCATGGACCTTTTCGAGTTTCAAGCCAAAGAACTGTTCGTCAAGCACGGCGTGCCCACCACGCCTGGCCGTGTGACCGACACCACTGAGGGCGCCAAGGAAATCGCCACCGAGATCGGTGCCCCGGTGATGGTCAAGGCGCAGGTCAAGGTCGGCGGGCGCGGCAAGGCTGGTGGCGTCAAATACGCCGCCACTCCGCAAGACGCCTACGAACACGCCAAGAACATCCTCGGACTGGACATCAAGGGCCACGTCGTGAAAAAACTGCTGGTCGCCGAGGCCAGCGACATCGCCGAGGAGTACTACATCTCCTTCCTGCTCGACCGATCCAACCGCACCTATCTCGCGATGTGCTCGGTAGAGGGCGGCATGGAGATCGAGGAAGTGGCCGCCACGAAACCCGACCGGCTCGCCAAGGTGCCGGTGGACGCCGTCCAGGGTGTCGATCTGGCGTTTGCGCGTTCCATCGCCGAGCAGGGCCACTTGCCGGCCGAGGTGCTGGACGCCGCCGCGGTCACCATTTCCAAGCTGTGGGAGCTCTTCGTCGGCGAGGACGCGACCCTGGTTGAGGTCAACCCGCTGGTGCGTACTCCCGACAACCGGATCCTGGCGCTGGACGGGAAGGTCACCCTGGATGCCAACGCCGACTTCCGTCAGCCCGGCCACGTGGAGTTCGAAGATCGCGATGCCACCGATCCGCTGGAGTTGAAGGCCAAGGAGCACGACCTCAACTACGTCAAGCTCGACGGCCAGGTCGGCATCATCGGCAACGGCGCGGGTCTGGTGATGTCGACTCTCGACGTCGTGGCCTACGCCGGTGAGAAGCACGGCGGGGTCAAGCCGGCCAACTTCCTGGACATCGGCGGTGGCGCGTCGGCTGAGGTGATGACCGCCGGCCTGGACGTGGTTTTGGGGGACGGGCAGGTCAAGAGCGTGTTCGTCAACGTGTTCGGCGGCATCACCGCCTGTGACGCCGTAGCCACCGGGATCGTCAAGGCACTGGAAATCCTTGGCGCAGATGCCAACAAGCCGCTGGTGGTGCGCTTGGACGGCAACAACGTCGACGAGGGCCGGCGCATCCTGGCCGAGGCCGACCACCCGCTGGTGACGGTGGTGCCCACGATGGACGAGGCCGCCGACAAGGCCGCCGAACTGGCAAGCGCCTGAGCGAAAGGAATCAATGACCCATGGCTATATTTCTGACCGCAGAAAACAAGGTCGTCGTCCAGGGCATCACCGGCGCTGAGGCCACCAAGCACACAGCGCGGATGCTCAAGGCCGGCACCCAGATCATCGGTGGCGTCAACGCCCGCAAGGCCGGCACCACCGTTGCGCACAAGGATGTCAACGACAATCCCATCGAGTTGCCGGTATTCGGCACCGTCGTCGAGGCCATCGAGAAGACCGGCGCCGACGTCTCGATCATCTTCGTGCCGCCCGTGTATGCCAAGGACGCGATCATCGAGGCCATCGACGCCGAGATCCCGTTGCTGGTGGTCATCACCGAAGGAATCCCGGTGCAGGACAGCGCATATGCGTGGGCCTACAACCTCGACAAGGGCGGCAAGACCCGCATCATCGGGCCGAATTGCCCGGGCATCATCACCCCGGGGCAAGCGTTGGTGGGTATCACCCCGGCCAACATCAGTGGCCCGGGCCCAGTCGGGTTGGTGTCCAAGTCCGGCACGCTGACCTACCAGATGATGTACGAGCTACGCGATTTCGGGTTCTCGACATCCATCGGGATCGGCGGCGACCCGGTCATCGGCACCACCCACATCGACGCCATCGAGGCGTTCGAGAAGGACCCGGACACCAAGATCATCGTGATGATCGGCGAGATCGGCGGCGACGCCGAGGAGCGTGCGGCCGACTACATCAAGGCCAACGTGTCCAAGCCGGT
>JBEKNM010000415.1:0-4673 GCA_049522835.1 Mycobacterium sp. | reverse complement strand
TTGGCTGGGGCGCCCGAACGGTGTCGGCAATGACGGAGAGCTCGCCTGGTGGCGCGAATACATCGAATGGGCCAGCGACAAGCAGGTGCCCCCGTTCATGGCAGAAGCCTTCGACTGGCTGTATCGGCACCAGCCATCGGAGCCGACCGAGCTTACGGTGTGCTGGGGCGACGCCCGACTGTCGAACACCATCTTTGACGACACAGGCGAAATCGTTGGGTCTTGGACTGGGAACAGGCGTGTCTGTGCCCGGCCGAGACCGACTTTGCCTGGTGGTTGGCCACCCGCCGGCAGACGATGGAGGTCAACGGGATCGACGCCGACCCCGAGCTGCCCGGCTTCGAGAGCCGAGAGCAGGTCATCCACCGATACGAGGAGATGATCGGTCGTCCACTGCACGCATTGAGGTGGTACGAGATCTTCGCGATGGTGCGGATGGGCTGTTGCATTCTGCGCGTTCAATCGCTGCTGCGCAGCACCGGGCAGGCCGACCATGGATTCACCAAGGCGCCCGTCATGCCCGCATGGACCATCGCGGCGATTCGGGACTAACCGCTCCTGCAACGTGGGCTTACGGTAACACCGTGACTATCTCCGCGTTTCCCGCTCCCGACGTGGTCGCCGCGCGCCAGAAACTTGTGCTCGACCACTTTCATGACGAGGTCCGCCACGCCTGGGACGACGTGTTGTCGACCTTCCCGCATCCCCGCTACGAGCTGATCCCGCAGATGGTCGTCCACGACGGCGACGAGGCGGTGCGCGGCTACTACGCCTACACCCGCACCGCGTTCCCCGACCAAGACCACGAGATCATCGCGCTGCGACACAGCGCCGACGCGGTGATCGTCGAGTTCTGGTTGATGGGTAGTCATCGAGGTTATCTGGGCAAGGTTCCACCCACCGGCAGCCGCTTCCGGGTCCGGATGAGCGCTTACTTCGTTTTCGACGACACGGAAACGCTTGTCTGCGAACGTATTTACTTCGATACGCTGACCATGATCAAGCAACTGCTGGGTGGGCTGGATATGAGGAAGCCGCTCAATTGGGTGCTGGCCGCTCGCTGCGTGCGGGGCCTGCTGTCGATGTCGTCAGAGAAACCGGACCCGGCACTGACCACTTCTGCGAATCCGCCCCTCTCCGACGTCGAAATGCCTAGACTGCAGCCCTAACCGATGGGACCAAGGAGGCTGCCATGCGGGCCCGAAGCCTTCCTGCGTTATGCGGCCTGACCATGGTCTCATTGCTAGCCGCCTGCGCCATGGATAGCGGTCATGCCAGCGCTGCGCCACAACGCGCGGGGACGCAGAAGTGGATTGACCTACAGGTCGGCGATTGCCTGGCCGACCTTCCGCCGGCCGATCTGAGCCGGGTGACTGTCACCGTCGTCGATTGTGGGACAGCGCATTTGGCTGAGGTGTACCTGCGCGCTCCGATGACGGTTGACAGCGCCACCACCGCCGTTGCCAATCGAGACTGCACCGCCGGACTTCCGGCCTATACCGGGCAATCCGCGCAGTCCGTTCAAGGCAGCCCATACTTCGTGACTTACCTCATTGACTCGAACATGGATCGCACCGGTGCCAATCCCACCCCGAGCACTCTCATCTGCCTGCTCCAAGCCGCCAACGGCCAGCCCCTGACCGGGTCCGCACATCGCTGACGCCGTCAAGAGCGTCACTGGGGAATATCAACCGGCGCGATCAGCTGGTCGGCGAGGTCCAGAAAGTCGGACGCGTTGATGTCGAACTCGTCTGAATAGGCCACATCCGCCTCACCGTCGACCCCGAATTCCAACGGGCGCGCCACGAAGGCAGTTCGAAAACCAAGATTGCCCGCAGCGCGGATGTCGTATTTGTGGCTTGCCACCATCATGATCTCGGCGGCCTCGAGACCCAGATAGGTCGCAGCCATGCGGTAAATCGCTGGATCGGGTTTGAACACCCCGGCCATCTCTGCGGCAAAGATGGCATCCCAGGGCAATCCCGCTCGCTTGGAGATATTGACCACCGCCGAGACGTCGGCGTTCGACAGGGTGGCCAACGTCAACACGGTCTTCAGCCGACTCAGTCCGGGCACGACATCCGGCCATGGCTCCAGGCGCTGCCAGGCCAGGGTCAGCTCTTCGCGTTCGGCATCCGAAAGCCCCACGATGCCGCACTCGTCCAGGACCGGATCCAGTGCGTCGCGATACACCGAGTGCACCGAAACCCAGCCGCGGTGGCGACTCTGCGCGGCATCCAGCGCGGCGAAGTAACCTGCGCGCCAACGCCGCACGACGTCGGGCCAATCAGCACCGGGGTGGCGGCCAGCGCTGATGCGCTGCGCCGCCGCACAGACGGTCGAATGAAAATCCGTCGCCGTACCTTGCACGTCGAACAACAACGCCTTAACCACAACCCTCATCATGCAGCGGAGCTAGGAAACGCGACTGGGCGGGACATACTGTTAGTTAAAATCTGCGATAGAGATACGCTTGTCGCGATAAGCACTGCGAGGTAGCCGTGGCCAGTGACACCGAACGTGGCGCCGACAGCGCCGTCGAGCAGGAGCTCGATTACCGGTTCACCCTTGCCAACGAGCGGACATTTCTTGCCTGGCAGCGCACCGCGCTGGGGCTGCTCGCCGCGGCGGTCGCGCTGGTACAGCTCGTTCCGGAGTTAGCGGTCCCTGGCGCGCGCCGTTTTCTTGGCGTGGGGCTGGCGTTACTGGCACTCGTCACCAGCGGAATGGGGCTGCTGCGCTGGCAGCAGACGGAGCGCGCCATGCGCAGAGGCGATCCAATGCCCCGCCAGCCCTCACCGGCCTACCTCGCGGTGGGTCTCAGCCTGGTGGGAATCATCGCGCTCGCGTTGGTCATCGCCAAGGCGGTCACGGGTTGAGCCGGTCAACCGTTAGCGGGCTGGCGGCGGAACGCACAACGCTGGCCTGGACTCGGACGTCGTTCGCGTTGCTGGCCAACGGCGCGCTGCTCGCCATCAAAGACCTGCACGGTGCCGCGGGGCCGGCGGCGCTCATCCCGGCTGTCTTGGCAGCAGTAGTGGCGTCGGGTACCTACGTGATCGCTTTGCAACGCCAGCAGACGCTGCAGCACCCAATCCCCGCACGAATCACTCCCCGTCGCCAGGTGTACATCATCGGGTTCGCCGTACTGCTGCTCACCGTCGTGACCGCGTTCGCCCAGCTGGTCTAGCGAGATCTCCGCACCTCCTCGGCCAGCATCCGGATTTCATCCCGAAGCTCGTCGATATGGGCAGCCGTTGCCGTCTGAAGGGCCCTGTCTGTTTCCGACACGCGTTGCACAATCCACGAGGCCAGCGATGCGGTCACCACACCGATAAGAGTGATGCCGCCGATCATCAACATGACGGCGATCACCCGCCCGGTAATGGTTGTCGGATACAGGTCGCCGACACCGATGGTGGTCACGGTGTTGATGGCCCACCACACGGCCTTTCCGAAAGAAACGATCTTGGCACCTGGCTGGTCGCGTTCCGCTTGGAGGATGGCCAAAGATGCCACATAAATCAACAGGACGACACCCGAGATGGTGAATATGAGAATGCGGCCTCGAACGGCGTTGCCAATGGCTTTCTGCAGCACTCCGATAAGGACAACCAACCGCAGTAGCCGCAGCGGTCGCATCACTGGAGCCGCGACGATGAGCAGGTCGAATATGTGGTGCACGAACCATTGTCGGCGGTTGGACGCCAGGATCAGGCGAACGAAGTAGTCGATGACGAATAGGCTCCAGGCGAGCCAAGTCGCCAGCCAGAGAATGCGGGCCTCGTGACCGTGTGGCCGGGTAAGCACCTGCACCGAGTACATGATGAGGAATGCGACAGCGACCACAGCCAGTGGCCACTCGGTGCGGTGCTCCCAGAGCTCTCTCCTGGTTTCCTTGGTCATGCTGCTGGGCCCCCACTCGGTCATGACGCACGAATTGCGCCGAACTCTGGCCGCTTCAGGCTAATCGCTGTCGCGCGAGCCAGATGGCGTGGTGCCCGCAGGTGGGGTCTTCCACCACGTGGCTGACGACGTCGAACCCGTTGTCGTGCAGAAGTCCACGATATTCGTCGCCGTCCAGGCTTGCGTGGTACAGCGGCTCGCCTCGGTAGCTGCCTATCTGCTCGCCGGCTGATGGGCCGCTGGTGAACATCAGGGCCGCACCCGCCGCGGCGTGGCACTTGAAGATCGGGAACATTTGGCGCTGGTCGTTCGGGGATAGATGAAAAAAGCTGTCCCAGGCCACAATTCCATCGAACTTATGATTGAGCGCCAATGTTCGCATGTCGCCGACATGCCATTTGTGCTCGGGGAACTGACCCGCGCATCGGGCGATCATTGCCCTTGACCCGTCAACCCCGGTCACCTGGCAGCGGCGTTCGACGAGGTAGCGGGCGATCGGCACGCCGGTTCCGCAGCCAACGTCGAGGACCACGGGCTCGTCCGGGAGCAGAGTCAGAAACGAGTCAAGCCAAGCCTTTTCGGGCAAGAGATCGGCACGGTCACGAGACCACGCGTCGGCGTGACGTTGATAGACGTCGATGACGCGGCCAGCGGCAGACTCCGCGGATCGGCTACCAGAGGTAGACAACCGCGTCATTTCCCCCGGTGCATTTGATCCAGGAGTTCGTGCCGTCCTGGCTGCATTGCATCAGGAAGTTCGCCGGGTT
>JBEKNM010000414.1:0-4675 GCA_049522835.1 Mycobacterium sp. | reverse complement strand
CCAAACCACGCGGTGGCGTCCAGCGGCTCAGCGTGTGGGGGCCGGACTTCCGACTTGCCTAGTTCTGGCCACAGCCGCTCCCAGGTCTGGCGCTGGGCGCCCGAGAGCGCCGAGCGCCGCGAGCGAAAGCTTGTGGCCGGGAGACGGTGTTCACCCTGGTCCAGGTCGGCCGGATTCGGTGCTGGTGGTAGGTCGTCCAAGTCCTGTCCATGGGCTTGGCGATAGGCGTGGAGGTTGGGTGTCATCCCCACCTCCACCGGAGGGACGTATCCCCAGCCCGGGTTGGCACACGCATTTGTCCATGGTGGCCCATGAACGCCCGATGTTGCCTCTCCTGGTCCAGATTGATATCCAACAGTTGCCTTCAACTGGTAACAGATAGACGGTGGCTCGCATCACGTCGACTCAGGTGTCACCATTCGGTGTGGTCCGATCGGCCGCTCGGCAAATTGAACTGGCGACGACGACCCGGCATCCGGCGCAGGCAACGCCGGATCGGGTGATCGGGCCAATCGGATCGAGCGGGCAGGACATGCGAGGACAAGGGCATCAGATTTTCATCGACGAGCTGGCACGATTTGCTGCCGGGGTTGCTGACGCGCGGGTGACGGCGATTGCCGAGCGAGCCGCCGCGCCGCTGCGCGTGGTTGTGCGCGGACGTCGGGGAGTCGGCCGCCGCACAGTGGCAGGTGCCCTGGGCCGTGCCGCAATCGCGTCGGGCATCACGGTGATCCAGGCATGCGACGCCGACCTTGACATCGACTTGGTCGTCTACGTCACCACTGAGGTGCTCAAACCCGAGGACATCGAAGCCATCGCCGCAGCGCGGCATCCGGTATTGGGGGTGCTGAACAAAGCCGATTTAGCCGGCTCGCTGTCAGGCCGGGCCGGGGACGGGCCGATTGGGGCCGCGCAGACCCGCTGCGCGCTTTTGTCGGTGCTCGCAGGGGTACCCATGGAGCCGATGATCGGTTTGCTCGCCGTCGCCGCGTTCGATGATCTGGATGAGGGTCTGTGGACCGCGCTGCGGCTACTGGCCGTTGATCCTGACGGCTCTGCATCTGTCGACACGCTTTTCGCGGGCTCATTTGCCGCTTTTCTGGCGTCGGACAACCCGGTACCGAGGCAGGTGCGACAGCGCTTGTTGGACAAGCTTGACTTGTTCGGCACCGCGCTCGCCGTCGCCGTGGTGCGTCGGGGCGGGACAGCCTCGCAAGTACAGGCCCTGCTGCGCCGGGTGAGCTCTGTCGATGCCGTCGTCGACAAGGTCAATGGCCTCGGCGCCCAGGTGCGCTACCGTCGGGTGCTTGAGACCGTCACGGAATTGGAGGCCCTGACCGTCACCGAAGCAGGGATCGGCGAGCGGATCCGCGAGTTCCTCTCGGGCGACGACACGGTGGTTGCTCGCATGGCCGCTGCCGTTGACCTGGCGCATGCGTCTGGGCTGGAAGTCGGCTCCGCCGATCTGGACTGCGATGATCCGGCCGCGCACCTGCCGCGGGCGCTGCGATGGCAGCGCTACAGCCGGGGACCGGTGAGCGATCTTCACCGCTGGTGCGGTGCCGATATCACCAGGGGATCGCTTCGGCTCTGGTCGCAGGCCTACGGACCGCCGCCCGGTGGATCTGGGGAGTCACGGTGACCGCCGCGGCAAACGAAGATCCGGCCGGCCAGGTGGATGCACTGGTGGCATCGATCGGCCCCCGGCTGGGTGCACCTGTTATCAGCCGCCTTGACGTGGTGCTGGTGACCGGCCCGTGGATGGCCGGTGTAACCGGTGTGGTCGCTGCGCTGCGCGAACGGCTTCCGCAGCACAAGTTCGTCGAGTCGACGGATCTGGAACCCGCCGATGCGCCGACCGCGGTGGTCTTCGTTGTTTCTGCCGCGGCCCAGCTGACCGAGTCTGACTGTGTGCTCCTGGACGCCGCGGCCGAGCACACTGATCTGGTGGTTGGCGTGGTGTCCAAGATCGACGTGCACCGCGGCTGGCGCGGCGTGCTCGCGGCCAACCGTGACCTGCTGGCCGCGCACGCGCCGCGCTACGGCCAGGTGCCCTGGGTAGGTGCGGCCGCGGTGCCTGACCTGGGCGAGCTGATTGTCGATGACTTGGTCGACACAGTCTCAGGGCAACTCGCGGATTCGGATGTCGCGCGGCGAAATAGGTTGCGGGCGTGGGAATCCCGGCTCCAGACGGCCGCGCAGCGTTTTGATCGCGACGCCCAGGGCGCCGGCCGGCGGGCCCGAGTGGACGCGTTGCGCGAAGAGCGCAGCGCCGCCCTGCGGCAGCGGCGCCAATCCAAATCCGAGCGCACCATCACGCTGCGCGGTCAGATCCAGCAGGCTCGCGTCCAGTTGTCCTACTTTGCCCGCAATCGCTGCTCGTCGGTGCGCAGCGAGCTGCAGGAGGACGCCGCGCGTCTGTCCCGGCGCGACATGGCCGGCTTCGAGACGTACACGCACAACCGGCTGGCCGAAGTGGTCGCCGAGGTGAGCGAAGGCACCGCCACCCACCTCGCCGATGTTGCGCAGAAGATGGGTGTGCCGGTAGACCTACCGGTCCTCGAGAAGCTGCCGACGGTCGACATCCCCGCGCCGCCCCTGAAATCGCGGCGGCTGGAAACCCTGCTGATAATGCTGTTGGGCGCGGGCTTCGGCGTGGGTATAGCCCTGACGCTGAGTAGGCTGCTGGCCGGTTTGGCCCGCGGGCTCAACCCCTGGCTCCTGATAGCCGGGGCCGTGGCCTGCGCGGTGGTGGGACTCGCCGCCACCCTCGTGGTGGTCAATATCCGTGGCCTGCTGCATGACCGTGCGCTGTTGGACCGCTGGGCGGGTGACGCGACGTCGTCGCTGCGGTCCGTGGTGGAGGAGTTGGTAGCCACGCGTGTGCTGCTCGTCGATTCGGTGCTGAGCACCGCGCTGACGGCCCGTGATGAGGCCGAAAACACGCAGGTAGGCGAACGGGTCAGTGCCATCGACAGCGAACTGCGCGAGCACGCCATCGCCGCGGCGCGGGCCGCAGCAGTGCGTGACCGGGAGATGCCGACGCTGCGGGCCGCGCTCGACGCTGTACGTGCTGAACTGGGCGAACCGGGTATTCCCGAAGCAAAGGGCCTGGCCGAGACGGCTTCGCAGGTGGATGCTGGGATCGGTGAGATCGACGAATCGACTTCGAGGAGCCCAGATGGCGATGATCTGTGACTTTCGGAGGCTTTTCGGGGGGCTTCTGAATCGTTGTTGTGAGGAGGCTTATACCCGCCCGAGCCTTCCCTAACAAGGTGATCACGATAACCTGTAGTTAACGCCGTGCATGTCAACAGTTGTATGGGTGAGTACGTAAGTAACGAATAAACGCCCATAAGCAACCAGAAGAATTCAGGAGAGTTCGATGACCTCAATGACCATTCCCGGTCTGGATACCGCGCCTACCAAGCACCAGGGGCTGCTGTCGTGGGTAGAGGAGGTCGCCGAGCTCACCCAGCCTGACCGGGTGGTCTTCGCTGATGGCTCCGAGGAGGAGTGGCAGCGGCTCGCCGACCAGCTGGTCCAGGCCGGCACGTTCCAGCAGCTGAACGAGAAGAAGCACCCGAACTCCTACCTCGCGTTGTCCGATCCGTCCGACGTGGCGCGGGTGGAGTCCCGGACGTTCATCTGTTCGGAGCGGGAAGTCGACGCCGGGCCGACCAACAACTGGATGGATCCGGCCGAGATGCGGTCGATCATGACCGACCTGTACCGCGGCTGCATGCGCGGTCGCACCATGTGGGTGGTGCCGTTCTGCATGGGCCCGCTCGGCGCGGACGACCCCAAGCTGGGGGTCGAGATCACCGACTCCGAATACGTCGTCGTCTCGATGAAGGTGATGACCCGGATGGGCACGGCCGCCCTGGAGAAGCTCGGCGACGACGGCTTCTTCGTCAAGGCGTTGCACTCGGTCGGAGCCCCGCTGGATCCTGCCCAAAACGACGTACCGTGGCCGTGCAATGACACCAAGTACATCACCCACTTCCCGGAAACCCGCGAGATCTGGAGCTACGGCTCGGGCTACGGCGGCAACGCGCTGCTGGGCAAGAAATGCTATTCGTTGCGCATCGCCTCGGCGATGGCCCATGACGAGGGCTGGCTCGCCGAGCACATGCTGATCCTCAAGCTGATCTCCCCGGAGAACAAGGCGTATTACTTCGCCGCGGCATTCCCGTCGGCGTGCGGCAAGACAAACCTGGCGATGCTGCAGCCGACCATCCCGGGCTGGCGCGCCGAAACGCTCGGCGACGATATCGCCTGGATGCGCTTCGGTAAGGACGGCCGGCTGTATGCGGTCAACCCCGAGTTCGGTTTCTTCGGCGTCGCGCCCGGCACCAACTGGAAGTCCAACCCCAACGCCATGCGCACCATCGAGGCGGGCAACACCGTCTTCACCAACGTCGCACTCACCGACGACGGCGACGTTTGGTGGGAGGGCCTGGAAGGCGACCCGCAGCATCTGATCGACTGGAAGGGCAACGACTGGTACTTCCGCGAGACGGAAACTGCGGCAGCCCACCCGAATTCGCGGTACTGCACGCCGATGTCGCAGTGCCCCATCCTGGCGCCGGAGTGGGACGACCCACAGGGGGTGCCGATCTCGGGGATCCTGTTCGGCGGCCGCCGCAAGACCACGGTGCCGCTGGTGACTCAG
>JBEKNM010000413.1:0-4677 GCA_049522835.1 Mycobacterium sp. | reverse complement strand
GGTGGCCTACCACACCTTCGGAGGCTGGAAGCGCTCCGGCTTCGGCGATCTCAACCAACACGGTCCGGCATCGATCCAGTTCTACACCAAGACCAAAACCGTCACCTCGCGGTGGCCGTCCGGCATCAAGGACGGGGCCGAATTCGTCATCCCGACCATGAATTAGCGGCGGGTGCCTTATGCAGTTTCTTACGCTGAACGACGACGAACGCGTCATCACCGAGACCGCGGCCGCGTTCGCGGCCAAACGCCTTGCCCCTTACGCACTGGAATGGGATGCCACCAAGCACTTTCCGACAGACGTATTGCGCGAGGCCGCCAAACTCGGCATGGCGGCGATCTACTGCCGCGATGACGTCGGCGGCAGCGGGCTGCGTCGACTCGACGGGGTCCGCATCTTCGAGCAATTGGCCATCGCCGATCCGACGATCGCCGCATTTCTGTCCATTCACAACATGTGCTCATGGATGATCGACCGCTTCGGCACCGCCGAACAGCGCAAGGAGTGGATTCCGCGGTTGGCGCCGATGGACGTCATCGCCGGCTATTGCCTGACGGAGCCGGGCGTGGGGTCTGATGCCAGCGCATTGAGCACCCGCGCCGTCAAGCAAGGCGGGGACTATGTGCTGGACGGCGTCAAGCAGTTCATTTCCGGTGCAGGAGTATCCGACATCTATGTGGTGATGGCCCGCACCGGTGGCGCAGAAAAACCCGGTCCACGCGGCATATCAGCTTTCATCATCGAAAAGGGCACTGCAGGACTAAGTTTCGGCGCGCCAGAACAGAAGATGGGCTGGCACGCGCAGCCCACCGCGCAGGTGATCATGGACGGTGTGCGCATACCTGCCGACGCGATGTTGGGCGGCGCGGACGGCGAGGGCGCCGGCTTCGGCGTTGCAATGCAGGGACTCAACGGCGGCCGGCTCAACATCGCGGCGTGCTCACTCGGCGGCGCGCAGGCCGCCTTCGACAAAGCGGGTAGCTATGTTCGCGAACGGCAGGCCTTCGGCTCTGCCCTGCTCGACGAGCCCACCATCCGATTCACCCTGGCCGACATGGCCACCGGACTCGAGGCGTCGCGAATGTTGTTGTGGCGGGCGGCAGGTGCGCTGGACAACGACGACCCAGACAAGGTCGAGCTGTGCGCGATGGCCAAACGCTACGTCACCGACACATGCTTTGACGTTGCGGACAAGGCGCTGCAACTGCACGGGGGCTACGGCTACCTGCGCGAGTACGGTCTGGAAAAGATCGTCCGGGATCTGCGGGTACATCGGATCCTGGAGGGAACCAACGAAATCATGCGGGTGGTCATCGGTCGCGCTGAGGCCGCGCGATTGCGTGCCACCACTTAGAAAGGGCTCGACCTATGACCTTAAAGACCCAGATTGCATTCCTGGGACTGGGCAACATGGGCGCGCCGATGTCGGCGAATCTGATCGCCGCCGGCCACGTGGTGCGCGGTTTCGACCCGGTTTCCGCGGCGGCCGCTGCAGCGGCTGCCAACGGCGCCAACGTTTTCGACAGCGCTGCCGACGCGGTGGCCGAGGCCGACGTGGTGATAACCATGCTGCCCAACGGCGACGTGGTCAAGCGCTGCTATACGGAAGTGCTGCCCGTCGCGCGAGCCGGCGCACTATTCATCGACAGCTCGACGATCTCGGTCAACGACGCCCGCGAGGTGCACTCGCTGGCGGCCTCGCACGGCCTGCCTCAACTGGACGCACCGGTTTCGGGTGGAGTGAAAGGCGCCGTGGCCGGGACGCTGGCGTTCATGGTGGGCGGCGACGAGTCCGCGGTGCAACGGGCACGGCCGGTGCTGGAACCGATGGCGGGCAAGGTCATTCACTGCGGCGCGGCCGGGGCGGGGCAGGCCGCCAAGGTGTGCAACAACATGGTGCTCGCCGTGCAGCAGATTGCGATCGGCGAGGCATTCGTGCTGGCCGAGAAGCTCGGGCTGTCGGCGCAGTCGTTGTTCGACGTCATCACCGGCGCGACCGGCAATTGCTGGGCGGTGCACACCAACTGCCCAGTGCCGGGCCCGGTGCCGACATCGCCGGCCAACAACGACTTCAAGCCGGGCTTCGCGACCGCGCTGATGAACAAGGACTTAGGCCTGGCCATGGATGCGGTGGCCGCGACGAGTTCGGCGGCGCCGCTGGGTAGCCACGCCGCAGAAATCTATGCCAAGTTCGCCGCCGATCACGCCGACAAGGACTTCAGCGCGGTAATCGAGGCGCTACGCGGCAACTGACCCAATGGTGGCGATCGCCACGACTCAGAAGTCGCCCGCATTGCGCCGCAACGTTTCGATGGATGACACCAGCGCCTGGGACTCTCCGGCGTCTATCCCGACGTCAGCGAACACCTGCTCATTAAGCGTGGCGGTGGCGTCCTCGACCGTGGAGCGGCCAAGATCGGTGATCTGCACGAGCGTCGTCCGCCCGTCGGTCGGGTGCGGCACCCGCTGAACCAGCCCGTCTGCCTCCAGGCGCCGGATCGCGTGGGTCACACTGGTGATGTGAACCTGCAGCCGGTCGGATGCTTTGGTGATCGGCAACGCTCCGGTCCGGCTGAACGCCAGCAGTCGCAGCAACTCGTAGCGGGAGAAACTCAGGTCGTAGGGACGCAGCGCAGTCTCGACGCGGGCCAGCAGGATCTGATGTGCGCGCATCACCGATGTCACCGCGACCATGCCCTGCGACACGTCGCCCCACCCGGCGCGCTCCCAGTTGGCCCGCGCCGCAGCAATCGGGTCGCGTTTGGCACGGCCCGCGTCCGATCCCTCCGGTGTTGAGGCAGCCACGCCCTTTCTTACCGCAGATCCGACACCCGGCTTCCCCCACCCCCCCTCCCCGCGGGGGAAGCCGGGCATCGGATTCAGCTAGCGGTCACCGCCGCGGATTTTCCCAACGCAGACAGCACCGCCAGGGTGGAGGCGCGGCTGCCCACGGTGACCCGCGCGCCGCCATCCGGGTAGCACCGCACGTGCAGCCCGCTGTCGGCGAATATCTCACGCCACAGCCGACCCCGCCCTCCCCTTGAGGGCAGGTAGACGAAGTTCGCGTGTGCGTCGGTGACGTATATCCCCATCGCGCTCAGCCGCATCCGAAGATAGCGACGCTCGGCTGTGATCAGCCGGACCCTGTGCAGGAGTTGGTCTTCAGCATCGTAGGAAGCCGCAACCGCAGGCAAACTGGTCGACGCGATGCCGAACGGCAGCTGCTGGGACCACAGAACGGAGGCCAGTTCCGGGGACGCCAGCGCGTAGCCGATCCGCAGTCCGGCCAGCCCGTACGCCTTGGAGAAGGTCCGCACAATCACCACGTTGGGAAAACATTCAACCAACGCCGAAACATCGATCTGGTGCTCAGGGGCGGCGAATTCGATGTACGCCTCGTCAAGCAGCACGATGGTGTCACGCGGCACCCGGCGCAGGAATCTCAAAACCTCGGCCGTCGGCTCCAGTGTGCCGGTCGGGTTGTGCGGCCGGCAGATGACGACCACGCGGGCGTTCGCGGCGGCGTCGGCCAATCCACTGAGGTCGTTATGGCCGCGCTCGTCGAGCGGGACAATCACCGATGTCAGCCGCGTCATCTGCGCGAGGATCGGATACCCGTCGAAAGTCGGCAATGACATGGCAATCGCGTCACCCGGAACGGCCAGCGCCTGCAACGCCTGCAGCAGCACGCCCGTCGCGCCGGCGCCCGGCACCACCTGTTCGGCAGGCATGCCGATATGGCCGGCGATCAAGCTGCGCAGCTGCTCGGGCAGAAACTCCGGATAACGGTTGGCCGCATCGATCGAGCGAATCAGCGCAGACCGCACCGCCGGGAGCGGAGGAAATGGATTCTCGTTGAGCGACAACGCAAACGGATCGATCGCGTCGGGGAGAGCGTCACCGATCTCAGCGGTGACGGGGCTCTGGAAGGGTTGCATCAGGCCCGCCCGCCCCAGCGCACCGCCGCCGCGCCGGCGAAGTCGCCGGCGTGCGCGAAGCCTGCCATCATGACCAGGTCACCGGCCTTGACCTGGCCGTCGGATATCGCGTGATCCAGGTTGATCGGGATGCCGGCGTCGAATAAGTTGCCACACTCATCAAAGGTGTCCCGATGGCGTTCCTTGGGCAACTCAAGCGCTTCACGCCAGTTGCGCAGGAACGCCCGGTTGGGTTGGTTGGTGACCAGCAGATCGATGTCCTTGGACGACAGGCCGATTCGATCACAGACGGCAAGCGCGACTTCGGGGACTTGCCGGTTGCCGCGGGCCAGCACCTTGGTGATCTTGCTTTCGGTGAATCCGATGCAGAGCTCACCGGTCCCGGTCTGCCACCACTTGCGGGGCGGGTCCGGGGTAAACGTCATCTCTCCGGCGTATTCGCCGTAGGTGCGGCACTCGATATCGAGAATGGGTGACTGGTCGGACAGCGTGACCAGGCCCACCGCGGCGCCGTCGCCGGGCACCGCCGCCTGCGCCTTGCGGCGAACCCCTGGCTGATCGAAGATCTCGCCCGCGGCATTTTGCGCAACGGCGATCAACGCGGTGTGTCCTGAACCTGAAGCCAGCAGTTTACGAGCCACGTTGAGCGCCAACACAAATGCGGCGCATCCGCCGTTGTGCAGGTCGAGCACCCAGGACGGCCGCATGCCCAGCCGGTGAGCGATGCCCCCGCCCTCG
>JBEKNM010000412.1:0-4679 GCA_049522835.1 Mycobacterium sp. | reverse complement strand
CCGGCCTACATGCCGCTATTCGTCGCCCCGCAACCGATCGCGGGTGGTGACGGCGGCAGCACCGACGATGCTGAGGAAACCGCCGACGACTCCGAGACCGACGACGACGACGAGGAGCAGGCTGGCCGACCGGGCAACCGGCGGCGGCGGCGTGGCCGGCGGGGTCGTGGCCGCGGACGCGGTGAGCAGGGCGGATCCGACGGCCAGGGCGAGACCGGTGACGCTGACGGCGAGGCCGACAAAAGTTCCGGTTCCGACTCCGCTGAATCCGAGGATGTCGACGGCGAAGACTCCGACGACGCCGACGACGCCGGCACCGACGACGAGAGCGGTTCGTCGGAGCCTGGCAACCGCCGCCGCCGCCGCCGCCGCCGCAAGTCGGGTTCTGGCGACGACAACGACGAGGCTTTGGCACCTGACGATCCGCCGAACACCGTGGTGCATGAGCGGGCGCCACGCGCCGCGGGCAAGTCTGGTTCTGACGGCAACGGTTCCGCTGGCTCAGGCAACGCCGAGATCAAGGGCATCGACGGCTCGACTCGGCTGGAGGCCAAGCGGCAACGGCGCCGAGACGGACGCGACGCCGGGCGGCGCCGCCCGCCGGTGCTGACCGAAGCCGAGTTCCTGGCCCGCCGCGAGGCCGTCGAACGGGTAATGGTGGTGCGCGACAGGGTCCGCTCCGAGCCGCCGCACCCGGACGCGCGTTACACCCAGATCGCGGTGCTCGAAGACGGCATCGTCGTCGAACATTTCGTGACGTCGGCGGCATCTGCGTCCCTGGTGGGCAACATCTACCTGGGCATCGTGCAAAACGTGCTGCCGTCGATGGAGGCAGCCTTTGTCGACATCGGTCGCGGCCGCAACGGCGTGCTCTACGCCGGTGAAGTCAATTGGGAAGCCGCGGGATTGGGCGGCGCTGACCGCAAGATCGAACAGGCCCTCAAGCCCGGCGATTATGTCGTAGTGCAAGTCAGCAAGGACCCGGTCGGACACAAGGGTGCCCGGCTGACCACACAGGTGTCACTGGCCGGTCGCTACCTGGTCTATGTCCCCGGTGCGTCGTCGACCGGGATAAGCCGCAAGCTGCCTGACACCGAACGCCAACGGCTCAAGGAGATCCTGCGTGAGGTGGTGCCGTCCGACGCCGGGGTGATCATCCGCACCGCGTCCGAGGGCGTCAAAGAGTACGACATCCGCAAAGATGTCACCCGCCTCCAGGAACGCTGGGCGGAGATCGAGACAAAGGCAACCCAGACCAAGGAGAAGGCCGCCGGCGCCGCCGTGGCGCTCTACGAAGAACCCGACGTTCTAGTCAAGGTCATTCGGGACTTGTTCAACGAGGACTTCGCGGGGCTGATCGTCTCCGGAGACGAGGCCTGGACCACGATCACTGACTACGTGAATTCTGTTGCCCCCGACCTGGTTTCGAAGCTGACCAAGTACGAGCCCGCCGCCGGGCCGGATGGGCAGTCCGGACCGGATGTGTTCGCGGTGCATCGCATCGAGGAGCAACTGGCCAAGGCGATGGACCGCAAGGTGTGGTTGCCGTCGGGCGGCACGCTGGTGATCGACCGCACCGAGGCGATGACTGTGGTCGACGTCAACACTGGCAAGTTCACCGGGTCCGGGGGCAACCTCGAGCAGACCGTCACCAAGAACAACCTCGAGGCGGCCGAGGAGATCGTGCGCCAGCTACGGCTGCGCGACATTGGCGGCATCGTGGTCATCGACTTCATCGACATGGTGCTGGAGTCCAACCGCGACTTGGTGTTGCGTCGGCTGACCGAGGCGCTGGCCCGGGACCGCACCCGCCACCAGGTGTCCGAAGTCACGTCGCTGGGCCTGGTGCAATTGACCCGCAAGCGGTTGGGAACCGGGCTGATCGAGGCGTTCTCGACATCGTGCCCGAACTGCGGCGGTCGTGGGATCCTGCTGCACGGCGAGCCGGTCGACTCGGCCCCCGCGAGCGGGCGCAAGTCTGAGTCCGGTGGTCGGCGAGCCAAGCGGTCGAGGAAGAGCCGGTCCGAAGAACCGGAGGTGGCCAAAGTGCCGGTGCACGCTCCCGGCGAGCATCCGATGTTCAAGGCGATGGCCGCCGGCTCGACGTCGCTGACCGATAGCGATGACGACGAATCCGGCGAGCCGGACGAGGAACTCAGCGCCGAGATCGACACGCAGACCGAAGAGCAGGTTCGCGCTGACCTGGCTGATCCGCAGGACACCGACCTGGATGACTTCGAAGACGGCGACGAAGAAGACACCGACGAGGAGGACGTGGTCGAGGACGACGCCGAAGACGAGGACGACCTCGATGACGAAGACCTCGATGACGGTGACGATGACGAGGACGATGACCAGGACGAGGACGAGGACCTCGACCTGGACGATGACCTCGACCTCGTGGATTCCGATTCTGACTCCGAAGATTCTGCGGACTCCGGGTCGGGCCGCGAGGAAGGCCCAGACGTCTCAGCCGTTCCCGTCGGTGGACGCCCGCGCCGTGCGGCGGGCCGGCCGGCCGGGCCGCCGATTCACGTCGACTGACCTGGGGCCCGTCCACTGCGGTCAGGGCCGGTTTGACCCTGTAGCTGCTGGTCACGTACCCTGGATTGGTTGTCGCCAGCTGAGACTTCTCGCAGATTTCTCGCTGGCGACAGGCGGGACAGATTCGCCCGCGCCCCAGACCCACCCAGACCCACCGAGCGCATGGCGGTAACACCCGCGCGCGAAGCGCTGAGCAGAGCTAAGGCAGGAGCAACGATGGCGACCTACGCGATCGTCAAGACCGGCGGCAAGCAGTACAAGGTCGCCGTCGGTGACGTGGTTAAGGTCGAGAAACTCGACTCTGAGCCGGGAGCGAGCGTGTCGCTGCCGGTGACGCTGGTCGTCGACGGCGCCGACGTCACCACCGATGCCCAGGCCCTGGCCAAGGTCGCGGTGACCGGCGAGGTGCTCGAACACACCAAGGGCCCCAAGATCCGTATCCACAAGTTCAAGAACAAGACCGGCTACCACAAGCGACAGGGCCACCGTCAGCGGCTGACGGTCGTCAAGGTCACCGGCATCGCGTGATGAGCCGTCAGGCGAAGAACAGACAATTCAGACAGTACTGAGCGGAGACCATAAAAATGGCACACAAGAAGGGCGCTTCCAGCTCGCGCAATGGTCGCGATTCCAACGCTCAGCGGCTGGGCGTCAAGCGGTTCGGCGGCCAGGTCGTCAAGGCCGGCGAGATTCTGGTCCGCCAGCGCGGCACCAAGTTTCATCCTGGCGTCAACGTCGGGCGTGGCGGCGACGACACGTTGTTCGCCAAGGAAACCGGAGCAGTCGAGTTCGGCGTGAAGCGCGGACGTAAGACCGTCAACATCGTCGCGGCCGGGCAGACCACCGACTGAGCGTCGCGGGTGTGAACCCACGGCAGGTACACACCCGGCAAGTTAAGGGGAAGCCCGATGCCTCGGTTTGTCGATCGGGTCGTCATTCACGCGCGGGCGGGGTCCGGCGGTAATGGCTGCGCCTCAGTCCATCGCGAAAAATTCAAACCCCTGGGTGGCCCCGACGGCGGTAACGGTGGCCGCGGCGGCAGCATCGTCTTCGTTGTCGACCCAGCGGTGCACACCTTGCTCGACTTCCATTTCCGTCCGCACGTCACCGCGTCGTCCGGCAAGCAGGGCATGGGCAACAATCGCGACGGCGCCGCCGGCGCGGATCTGGAAGTCAAGGTTCCCGACGGCACTGTCGTCCTGGATGAAAACGGCCGGTTGCTGGCTGACCTGGTCGGCGCGGGCACCCGCTTCGACGCTGCCGCCGGTGGTCGCGGCGGCTTGGGCAACGCCGCGCTCGCGTCGCGCGCCCGCAAGGCGCCCGGCTTTGCGCTGCTCGGCGAGCCGGGCCAGTCCCGCGATCTCACCCTGGAGCTCAAGACCGTCGCCGAGGTCGGCTTGGTCGGGTTTCCGTCCGCTGGAAAGTCCTCGCTGGTCTCGGTGATTTCGGCGGCCAAACCGAAGGTCGCCGATTACCCATTCACCACGCTGGTTCCCAACCTCGGCGTGGTCTCGGCTGGCGAACACACGTTTACCGTCGCCGACGTGCCCGGTTTGATCCCGGGCGCGTCCCAGGGCCGCGGATTGGGCCTGGATTTTCTGCGCCATATCGAGCGGTGCGCGGTGCTGGTGCATGTCGTCGACTGTGCCACCGCTGAGCCGGGCCGCGACCCGATCTCTGACATCGATGCGCTGGAAGCCGAACTCGCGGCGTATACGCCAACGCTGCAAGGGGATCCGGCACTGGGCGACCTCACCGAGCGGCCCCGGGCGGTGGTGCTCAACAAGATCGACGTGCCCGAGGCTCGCGAGCTTGCCGAGTTTGTCCGCGACGACATCGCCCAGCGTGGTTGGCCGGTGTTCTGCGTTTCGGCGGCTACTCGGGAAAACCTGCAGCCGTTGATTTTCGGGCTGTGGCAGATGGTCTCTGCCTACAACGCCGCCCGGCCGCAAGCGGCGCCGCGACGGCCGGTGATCCGTCCAGTGCCGGTGGACGACAGTGGCTTCACCGTCGAACCCGACGGACAGGGCGGCTTCGTCGTCAGCGGCGCGCGACCCGAGCGCTGGGTCGGCCAGACCAACTTCGACAACGACGAAGCCGTTGGCTATCTTGCCGACCGGCTGGCGCGTCTCGGG
>JBEKNM010000411.1:0-4680 GCA_049522835.1 Mycobacterium sp. | reverse complement strand
GATGACCGCGGCAAGATGGTCGCGCAGGTCACCCAGACACAGGCCGTTCATGCCGCACCGGGAATAGATGCCGCGGCGAAATAGCTGTGACGGCTGCGCGGTGATGTCGTCCCGAACGACGTCTGCTCGGGGTGAACTGGGATATCTGATGGCTGCGTGTCTCAACCCTGCGTCGCCTCAGGTCATGGCGTTTGCCGCCGCCAAGTGTCCCTCGAAGCCGCAGGACGCCGCCCTCGCGCGGTAGCGATCCAGCAGCTCCCGGTAGGTGACCTCGTCGCCGTGCACCCGCGCCAGCAGCGCGCGCAGCCGCAGCAGCGGGATCTCGTACAGCAAGAACCCAGGGTCGGTTTGCACAGCAGCCAGCCGGTCGATCACTACCTGCGCCTCTTGGCGATCGCCGACGGCGTCGCGCCGCAGCAGAGATTCCGCTAGAACCGATGCGGCCGGCCCGCGCCAGATCATTTCGCCCGTGTTGAACTCATCGTCGACGACCGCCCGCGAAAGGTTGATGGCGCCATCGAGATCGCCGGTTCGGGCTTTCTCTTTTGCGGTCTGGGTGTCAATGATCGGTAGCGCTGTCAGGGTAAAGCGCTCTCGCACGGCAATTTCTCGGGCTTTGGCCAACAGTTCGAAGCCGGCCCCACGGTCCACGCTGTCACGATGGACCAGGACGAGGCCCCGGGTAAGGCGAGCAAGGGCCAAGGTGAAATCGTCAGCGGTTTGCTCAGCGACCTGCAGCACCTCCGCGGTTTCCTGTAGTGCGACCGAATCGGGCAACAACGTCCCATTCGAGATGCTGCCGTACTTGAACCAGGCCGCTATGACCCTGGTCGTCGCATCGAACGGACGAGCCATGGCAATGGCACTGTCGAAATCGTCGAGCCATCCCGGAATGCCCAAGTAACATTTGACCGCGCCCCTGCCCGCAATCGCCAGCGCCAACGGCGATCCAATGATCAGGTTGCCCTTGGTGGGATCGCCGGCGGCCAGGTCGATGACGCGCTGTATCAACCTCAGATACTCGACCAGCTCGCCGGCCTGGAACTTGGCATAGCTGGGCCCGTAGAACAGCGCCACCGTCATGTTGGGATCGCCAATCGACTCGATCAGGTCCACGCACTCGGAGGCGAGTTGCGACGACTCGTGATAGCGGGCATGAAAAGACAGCAACGCCACCAGCCCGGCCATCCCGATGGCCAGTGACAGCCGGTCCTGGACGGCTGTGGTCAGCTTGCGCAGCTCCTCGAAGCCGGCGTCGGCGACGCTGCCGCCGATATGCCAGGCGCTTCCGCACAGCAGGGTCAGCGGTGCGATCTGCATCGACATCCGGTCCGGGTCGGCCGCAGGCAGCCGATCCGCGACCTCGCGTGCTCGCTGCCAGCTCACCCGTGCCGCCCCGATGTCGCGGTAGGTTGACCACGACCCGGCGCGCATATGCCAGCTGAAGGCTTCGCGCACATCGCCCGCGGCTTCCAGGTGCGTAGCGATCAGAGCGGCGTTCTCGTCGACCGAACCCGGGTCACGTTCTTGGATCGAGCGGGCAAAACGTCGGTGCAACTCCGCGCGCACCGACCTCAGCTGCGACTCGTAGGCCACCGTGCGGATCAGCGGGTGCCGGAACGCGTACTCGGCGTGCGGGGTGAATACGGTCTGATCGATGAGCTCCGCATCGGCCAAGTCCGTTAGAGCCGCATCGTCGACCAGGCTGGTCACCGTCTCCTCGTCAAACCGCGAGCCGATCACGGCGGCAGCGTTCAGCGTGTGTTTGGCGGGGGCGTCAAGGCGGTCGATGCGGGCGGCGATCGTCGCCTGAATGGTCGCCGGCACGCTGAAGTCGGTGACATCACTGCGGCACTCGTAGGCGCCCCGATCCCCGTGCAGGACGCGCCGCTCGACGAGGTCGTGCACGATTTCCTCGGCAAAAAACGGATTGCCCGCCGCCCGCTCGGTGACGCGGGTAGCCAGTGTTTTCACTGATGGGTGCGAACCAATCATCTCGTCGGTCAGTGCCGATGCATGCGACTCACTCAGCGGGGCAAGGGAAATAGTCTGGGAACCCGGCGTTTGGGTCAGCACACCGCGGTACTCGGGTCGATTAGTGATCATCACCATCGAGTGGGTCCGGGTTATCACCGAGAGGAATTCCGCGAACATTGACTCGCTGACCGCGTCGATCCAGTGCGCGTCTTCGATCACGTACATGGCCGGCGCCTGACGCGCCAGCAAGGCGGCGTTGACCAGCGCCGCCAGTCGCCGCCGCCGGGCATCCGGATCGATGTCGGGCAGGTCGATGTCGGGATCGGCGATGCCCAGCAGGTCATCCAGCAGCAGCAGATCTTCGGGGTCGGCGTGGGCGATTCGGGCGCGGACCTCCGCCCGGGCCGCCTGGTCGTCGAGGTCGTTGACTCCCAGGCCGGCGCGCAACAGCCCCGCCACCGCGTGGAACGGGATGTCACTTGTATGGGATTCGCAGTAGGTGGTGAACACTTCTCCGCCGCGACTGCTGGCCACCGCCGCCGATTCGCGCACCAGACGGCTCTTCCCAATCCCAGGCGGCCCCACCACGCTCACCACGCAGCCCGTGCCGCCAATCGCTCCATCGAGAATCCCCTCGAGACTGTTTATCTCCCATCGCCGCCCGACCAGGGGCCACTCGTGCCGGCCGGTCGGCACAGGACCTGCCACGGTCTTAACGAGCTGGCGCGCGGGAATCGGAACATCGGTGCCCTTGATGTGCACCAACTCTGGTTCAGCGAGCACCGCGGTGTTCTCCACCAGCCTGGCAGTGGACTCGCTAACCATCACCCCGCCCGGTGGCGCGACGGATTCCATCCGCTGGGCCATCCCGACCTGCTCACCGACAGCGGTGTAATTAATTGGGCCGGAACCGATCTCCCCGGCGATCACCTGACCCGAATTCAGCCCCACCCGCAGCCGCAGCCCAACACCGTCGCGGTGGTCCACCTCGGCCGCCAGCCGTTGGGTCTCCTTCTGGATGTCCAACGCCGCCAGACACGCGCGCAGGGCGTGATCCTCCAACGCCCGCGGCGCCCCGAACACCGCCATGATGCCGTCTCCGGTGAACTTGTCGACCGTCCCGCCGTAACGCTGGACCACCGCCGTCGAGCGGTTGACCAGCTCGGTCATGATCTCGCGCAACCGCTCCGCACCAACGGCCGCCGCGATATCCATCGAATGAACCACATCGGCGAACAACACCGTCACCTGCTTGTACTCAGCCGGCACAGTGGCCGGTCTGATCGGCGCGCCGCAGGCATCACAAAACCGGGCACGCTCCCGCGGTTCGGCGCCACAGGTCAGGCACGCCGTTGCTGCCGTCATCCGACCCTCCACCGATTTCGTGGTCCGGATCACCCGATCCAGCAAATCATAGGGCCCCACAGCCCAGGTTGGACGGTTATCGAAAGCCCTCCCGTGGCCTCGCGTAGGCCGGTCACCAACTTCTGGCTCCGATCGTGCCGGGTTTGCCGCCAAAGGCCGACTAACAAACCGGGTATTGCATTGGGCAGAATATCCGCCGGATCCGCTAGCCGTAATCAAAACTTGTCGAAGACGTGATCATGCTGCGTCGCGCGCTTGCACACACGTCCAACATGGCACCCCTAGCATCGTCAAACGACAACGACAATTTAGTCACTTCGAAGGGTGATTGAAGCGATGCGGGCTGCAGTTCGGTCTGTTCTTGTGGTGGTAGGGATCGTCGTGACGGTGGTCGCGGGGCCAGCTGGCGTGCGTCTGGCGGCGGCGAGCCTGTCGCATGGCTACTTCGCCATCGCATCGGTTCGACCCGCGCGGGGGGCGATAGTGGGTGTCGCGCACCCCGTAGTGGTGACGTTCGGCAGGCCCGTCGCCGACCGGCACGCGGCCGAGCGCGCCATCGAAGTGAAATCGGAGCCCGCGATGACCGGCAAGTTTGATTGGCTCGACAACAACGTTGTGCAGTGGGTTCCCGACGGATTCTGGCCGGCGCACAGCACAGTGGCGCTTTCGGTGGGCGGCCTGCCGACGGACTTCCAAACAGGTCCGGTCGTCCTCGGGGTTGCCGATATCACAAATCACACTTTCACCGTGAGCATCGACGGAGTCCAGGCGGCAACACCGCCTCGACTACCGGCGCCGCACCACCGACCTCACTGGGGACAAGAAGGAGTGATGCCGGCATCGATGGGTAAGCCGGCTTTCCCGACGCCTGTCGGTTATTACACCGTCATGTCCAAGGACCGCTCGGTGATTATGGATTCGAGCTCCGTCGGCATCCCTATCGACGATCCCCAGGGATACCGGCTCACAGTGGATTACGCCGTCCGTATCAGCAGCCATGGCCTCTACGTGCATTCAGCTCCGTGGGCAGTCTCATCAATGGGGGCCGAGAACACCAGCCACGGCTGCATCAGCCTAAGTCCCGCCGACGCAGAGTGGTACTTCGAGAATGTCAACATCGGTGACCCGGTAATCGTGCAGGAGGGTGTGCCGGCAGAAGAAAAAACGGCCGACGTCGTTCATGTGATGAGCGGCCCCCCAGCCAGCTGAATAGCCAGATATCGCGCAATCCCTGCTAAGGGGTGCAACACAGGGCAAGAGGCGCCGTAGCTGAAACCAACGTCGGACCAGCCACAGGCACCGGTGGCGCAGGCGTCGGCACCGGCGGCGGACCAGGCA
>JBEKNM010000410.1:0-4682 GCA_049522835.1 Mycobacterium sp. | reverse complement strand
CTTTGCGGTTGAGGCCGCCGGTGCGTTGCAGTTCCCGGGCGGCGAGTGCGGCGGTCGCCTTGATGCCGTCAGCGGAGTTCAGGCCGGCGTAGGCCCGTATCGGTTCGGTGGCCGGGGCGTCGTTGAACTGCGAAAGCTGTTGAACCGTCGGACCGCGCGCCACGAAGGTCCGGCCCTGGTGCCCCAGCGACTCCCAACTGACCAGCGATTGCGGACCGCCGGAGCGCAAGGGGGACGTCGGAGCCGCAGTATCGGGGGCGGTCTCGTCGTTGACGGCGGCGAAGGTCTTGTTCATGGTGCTCATCGCGAACCGAACCACGACACCGTTGAGTAGTGCGACGCTCAGTGCGATCAGCAGCACTACCACCACCACGGCCGAAACCCTCGGGGGCGCAACGCGTTCGAGCTGTCGGACGAGAAAGCGCACCAGCTTGCCGACCAGCTGTCCGATCTCGACGAACACGAACAGTACAACGATAGACAGGACGGCGGTCAACGGGTGGTCAAGGAACGTCAGCCGGGGCACGCCCATCAAGTCGCGGACGTCGTCCTGCCACACGTGGAACCAGATAATCATCAGGATCTGCCCGATGACGCCCACCGCGACCAGTGCTATCCACGCCCGTCGGGGGGCGGGTGGACTGGATTCATGTGACCGCATGTACCGCACCAGCCACACCCCGAACACGCCCAGGCCATATCCGATCGCGCCGGCCGCGCCGCTCACCAGACCCTGGAACAACGGGCCTCGGGGCAGCAGCGACGGGGTCATCGAGAACCACAAGAAAAGCAGACCCACGGCGGTACCGAAGAACGTATAGTGCCGAATCCACCACGGCGCCTTCGTCTCTGCCGCGGTGCCGGGCTCCGCCGGTATGCCCGCTGGTTCGTCCCGGGCGTCGGACCCCTCGGTCACGACCCGCGATGAGGCCTGGTTCGGCTCATCGGACGCGTCGTCGACCTGCGTCGGCCGTGCGTCATCTCGATTTAGCCCCGATTCAGTCACTGACGCACCTTCTGGATCTTCCCCGGTTGCTTATCGCTCTGGTATCGCGCGGAGTTGATTCCATCTTTGAACGAGTCGCGGCGCCCGTCGATGGTGGCGGGTACAACGTCGGTCACCAGATGGTGTGTCGGCGAACAACGTTATTTGGGCCCGCACGCACATAGCGTGATCGACACCGTCCACAGAGTTTGGGCACACAACGAAGGGAATGGTAGGGAATGGCGTGGTGGCCGAGGGAGCTAGAGACACTGCTGCGCATTCCTTGACCAGGCCGGAGCCGTGGAACCGCATCCAGTGCCCAGAATTTGGGTCCGACGTCGGCGGTAGGTGTGGGCGGATACATCGCCTTGGCCGGGATGTGGGCGAGTCACGCCCCGTAACCGGTGCTGTCGCCTCCCGTCGCTGGTTCTTTCATCACGCTGCAACCTCCGCCAACCAGGCCGCGGCCAGGGTCGTCCATTGTTCGGCCTGGGCCGCGCCCTTAGCCAGCCCCAGGCTGTGCGGGCCGTGGGTAAAGACATGCAGGGCATGTGGCCGTCCGGCTGCCGACAAGGCTGCCGCCAGCCGGTAGGAGTGTTCGGGCTGGACGTAGGCATCTTCGGCGGTGTGCCAGAGAAACATCCGGGGGAGCGCTGGGCGTCACCAGGCGGTCGAGGCTGGTCTCCCAGCGGGCAAGTTCGGTGGGGGAAGTGCCCAGCAGGATGTCTTGGGCTGAGTGATATGTGGCCAGTTCCATCGAGGTGATGGTGTAGCCGAGCAAGGCGAAGTCGGGGCGCTGCTCCGGCGTCGAGTCAGGGGTCAGCGCCGCGTGTCCCGCCAGATGGCCCCCCTACACATCGGCTCAACAACGTCCCACCCAACGAATACGAGACCGCCTACTATGCTCGAATCCACGCGCCCAGCCGGCGACGCCTCAATGATGACGGTCAGCTCAAAACGATCCTTCACCGTAAGGGATTTAGATGATCAACCGCAGAGAATTCTCGCTGGCGGCGGCCGCGGCGGCCGCGGCGGCCTCGCTCGCTGCGTGCAGGTCAACACCTGCGGCATCACCGACGGGCTCGACACCGGCGTCACCAACCACGGGCGCGGGGACGCACACCTCATTCCCGTCAATAAAGCAGATTGACGCCGGTCTCCTCAATATCGGTTACGCCGAAGCCGGCCCCGCGGACGGTCCAGTAGTCATGCTTCTGCACGGCTGGCCCTACGACATCTACAGCTATGTCGATGTCGCCCCGTTGCTGGCAGCCAAAGGCTACCGGGTGATCGTGCCGTACCTGCGGGGCTACGGCACGACGCAATTCCTGTCCAGCAACACCTTCCGCAATGCCCAACAATCGGTGGTGGCTCTCGACATCATCGCCTTGATGGATGCTCTCAAGATCCAGAGGGCCGTCATCGGCGGCTTCGATTGGGGTGCGCGGACTGCCGACATCATCGCGGCGCTCTGGCCGCAGCGCTGCAAGGCACTCGTCTCGGTGAGCGGTTACCTCATCACCAATCTTGAGGCCAACCTGAAGCCATTGCCGCCGGCGGGCGAATACGGGTGGTGGTATCAGTTCTATTTCGCCACCGAGCGCGGGGTCCTCGGCTACACGCACAACACACACGATTTCAACAAGCTAATCTGGAAGATCGTCTCGCCGAAATGGAACTTCGACGACGCGACCTTCGATCGCACCGCGGCCTCGTTCACCAACCCCGACCACGTCAGCATCGTGATCCACAATTACCGCTGGCGGCAGAGCCTCGCTAAAGGCGAGCCACAATACGATGACCTCGAACAGAAACTTTTCGCAACTCCCGTCATCACCGTGCCCACGATCACCATATCCAGCGATTTCGACGGTCCAGCTGCCGATGGAACAGCGTATCGCAACCTGTTCTCCGGCAAGTATTCTCACCGCATGCTGACCGGCATCGGTCACAACGTGCCGCAGGAAGCCCCACAAGCCTTCGCCGACGCCATCGTCGACGTCGACGGCTACTGATCGCCACCGTCGCGTCCATCTGACTGCCGGTGACGATGCCGCCCGCAGCCGGTACCGGATCCGACTGCCGAGGGCCCTGTCTGGCGTGGTCCGGGGACGTCGCCACCGTCGGTTATTTCGTCCGGGATTCGCACACGCCGGCGATCGCGATGGCGATCAGCCCAGGGCGTGGACGAGTTCGATCGCGCGGCCGAGCGTGGTGAGCCTCTGGTCGAGGGTGTCGCCCGCGGGGTAGAGCCGGACGGTGTCCACGCCGGCGTCACGCCATACGCGTAGGCGTTCGCTCACCATCTGCGGGGTGCCGATCAATGTTGTGCCGAGCACCATCTCGTCGGTGACGAGCGCAGTCGCGCCGTCGCGGTCCCCGGCCTGCCAACGTTGGTAGATCGCGGCGGCAACGCGCGCCCAGCCCTGCCGGCTGTAGGCGTCGTTGTAGAAGTTGGTGCTAGCCGAGCCCATCCCACCCAGGCTGAAGGCCAGTTCTTTTTTGCGTGAGGCCACGTGCGCGGCCACGGCGTCCTCGTCGTCGAGGAACGCGACCTCTGCGCCCTGGCAGACGTCCAGGTCTTTGCGGGTACGCCCAGAGGCGACCAATCCGCGATCGAGAGGGTCGAAATAGGCGCCGGAGCCCTCCGGGACGAAGCTGGTGCCAAGCCAGCCGTCGGCGACCTGACCGGTGAGCTCCAGCATCTTCGGCGACATCGAGGCGATGTAGATGGGGATGTCCGGGTTCGCAGGCAGCGACAAGCGCATCGGCCGCGCCTCACCGCCGGGCCTCGGGATCTTCACCTGGCTGCCGCTGTAGCTGATCTTCTCCCCGGCGAAGGCCTGGCGGATCACCTCGATGGTCTCGCGCATCCGGGTCAGCGGGGCGGCGAAGGGCAGGCCGTGCAGTCCCTCGATCACCTGCGGGCCGGACGACCCGAGGCCGAGCAGGAACCGTCCCCCAGAGAGCCGAGCCAGGGTCAGGGCGGTCATCGCGATCGACACCGGTGTGCGGGTACCGATCTGGATGATCCCCGAACCCAGCAGTATCCGGTCGGTGCGTGCGGCGAGGTATCCGAGCGCCGAGGGCGCGTCGGACCCCCAGGCCTCGGCCACCCAGCAGATGTCCAGGCCGAGTTTCTCGGCTCCGACGACGAAGTCGAGGGTCTCGTCCCACGTTGCGTTCTGGGCGGCCTCCACCGTGGTCGCGGTGCGCATCAGTGCTGCTCAGCCAACGTCTTGATCGCCGCCACGGTGCGGGTCATCGACTGCTCGAACTCGCGCATCCGGACGAAGACGATTTTTTGCTCCTTGTCGGGCATGGCGTCGATCGCGAAGCTCAGGCCGGACCGGCCGGGCCCCATTCGCATCCACTGGCTGAGCGCGGTACCGCCGCGCTCGGGGCGCAGGGTGAACTTCCACGTCGCGGTGGGCTGGTCGACATCCTCCACGGCCCAACCGAACACCCGGCCGGGTTCGTACTCGACGACGCGGGAGACGGTCGACCACTCCCCCAGGGCATGGTGCTTGCTGTGGCCGCGGAATTTCGCACCGACCGCGGGCGCCGCGACCGGATCGAGCCACTCAACCGACTGCAGCTCGTCGCTCAGGTTGGGCATTAGCTCGATGTCGGCCACCAGCGGCCAGACCCGCTCCGGTGGTGCGTCGATCCAGGTCTGCACCTCGGCGGTCGGCAT
>JBEKNM010000409.1:0-5052 GCA_049522835.1 Mycobacterium sp. | reverse complement strand
CGCCGATCTCGACGCGCTGGCCGAAGCCTGGCAGTGGACGGCCGACGACGTTTTGGTGCACGGGTTGCCCCTGTTTCACGTCCATGGACTGGTGCTCGGCTTGCTCGGATCGTTGCGGGTTGGAAATCGATTGGTGCACACCGGAAAACCGACGGCGGCCGGCTATGCCCAGGCCCGCTCTGAAGCCGGAGGCACGCTGTATTTCGGGGTGCCCACAGTCTGGTCTCGGGTAGTGGCCGACGAGGCGGCGGCCCGGGCGCTACGACCGGCGCGGCTGCTGGTGTCCGGGAGCGCCCCGCTGCCGGTGCCGGTGTTCGATCGGCTGGCTGAGCTCACCGGGCACCAGCCCATCGAACGGTACGGCGCCTCGGAGTCGCTGATCACCATCTCGACGCGGGCAGATGGCGATCGGCGTGCGGGCTGGGTGGGCCTGCCGGTGGCCGGCGTGCACACCAGGCTCGTCCACGACGACGGCTCACCGGTGGCGCACGACGGAGAAACCGTTGGACGGCTGCAGGTTCGCGGTCCGACGCTGTTCGACGGCTACCTGAATCAACCGGACGCTACCGCCGAGGCGTTCGACGACGAAGGCTGGTATCGCACCGGTGACGTCGCGGTCGTCGACAGCACCGGCATGCACCGCATCGTGGGACGCGAGTCGGTCGACCTGATCAAGTCCGGCGGATACCGCATCGGGGCAGGAGAAATCGAAACGGCGCTGCTCGGGTATCCGGGCGTACAGGAGGCGGCCGTCGTCGGGCTGCCCGACGAGGACCTGGGCCAGCGTATCGTCGCATTCGTCGTCGGTTCGTCCGAACTCGACACCAGTGAACTGATCAACTATGTTGCTCAGCAGCTTTCGGTGCACAAACGCCCGCGTGAGGTGCGCATCGTGGATGCGCTGCCGCGCAACGCAATGGGCAAGGTCCTCAAAAAGCAGCTGGTGGCTGAAGGCTGAGCTAAAAGCAAGATCGTCGCCGAGCTAAGCGAGCGTGGTTGGTCCGGTTTCCAGGGGAAAAGCCGACTTCGATCCCGCCAACCTGTACCGTTCGCCCAGGCTCTGGTGATGCTGACCGGAAAGACCGCGCCCGCGACACCCAGCAAGTTGCCAGGTTTTCCACCGGGCGGGAGCGCCAACCTTCACTTACCTTCGTAATCGTGTGTATAAGCAGCCGACCACTGGGTGGCCGCCATGGGTGAGTCGAATCGATTAGGTGGCGTTGCCGCGACGGTTGACGCCGACCCAGGTTCCACACCGATGAGGCGCGTGGCGATCTCCTGTCTGGTCGGCTCGGCAATCGAGTTCTACGACTTCCTCATCTACGGCACTGCGGCAGCGCTGGTGTTTCCCACCGTCTTCTTTCCACACCTCCCTCCGGCGATAGCCACGATCGCCTCGATGGGGACATTTGCCACGGCCTTCCTGTCCCGTCCGATCGGCGCGGCGGTCTTTGGATACTTTGGCGACCGGCTGGGCCGCAAAAAGACCCTGGTAGCCACGCTGCTGATCATGGCCGTGTCAACCATGACCGTGGGCTTGGTGCCCAGCACCGCGGCAATCGGCGCCGCAGCCCCGATGATCCTGATCGTGCTGCGGGTGCTGCAAGGGTTTGCCGTGGGCGGCGAGTGGGCCGGATCGGCGTTGCTGACCGCCGAGTATGCGCCCGCCCGGCGGCGGGGTCTGTACGGCATGTTCACCTTGCTTGGCGGGGGCACCGCCGCCGTGCTCAGCAGCTTGACGTTCCTGGGTGTGAACATCAGCATCGGTGAAAACAGCCCCGCGTTCATGCAGTGGGGATGGCGCTTACCGTTCCTGTTCAGCGCGGCGCTGATCGGCATCGCCCTGTATGTGCGCCTCAATATCGACGAGACCCCGGTTTTCGCGGAAGAGAAAGCCCGAAACTTGGTACCTCCAGCGCCTCTTGGAGAGGTGCTTCGGCTGCAGCGCCGGGAGATCTTGCTGGCCGCGGGCAGCATCCTGGGCGGCATGACCTTCGTCTATATGGGTCACACCTACCTCACCATCTACGCGCACTCCCACCTCGGGTACACCCGCAGCTTCATCTGGTCCGCCGGTGCGCTCGGAGGCCTGGCGAGTATCGCGTTCGTGACAATCTCAGCCAATCTGTGCGATCGAGTGGGGCGCCGGCGCATGATGTTGCTGGGGTGGGCGGGGTGTGTGCCCTGGTCATTTGTGGTGATCCCACTGATGAATACCGGCAACCACATTCTGTATGTGGTGGCTATCGTCGGCATGTTTGCCATAGCTGCCGTCGGCTCCGGACCCACGGGGGCGTTCATCCCGGAGTTGTTCGCCACCCGCTACCGCTACAGCGGATCAGCGCTGGCGGTGAACCTCGCCGGCGTTCTTGGCGGCGCCGTGCCACCGCTGGTCGCCGGAACACTGCTGGCAACCTACGGCTCCTGGTCGATCGGCCTGATGCTGGGCACCTTCGCCTTCACCAGCCTGGTGTGCACCTACCTGCTTCCGGAAACGAAAGGAACCGCGCTTCGAACCACTCAAGGTGTGCACGTCGGTGACGAGCCTTCCGAGCTGCAGTTACCCGGCGGCGGTCGCTAGCTCAGTTGGCGTGTAGGTCTTCGTTGAGGGCGATGCCCTGACCGTCGCGGGCCACCACCTCGACCGCCCCGGTGACCGAATTCCGGCGGAACAGCAGGTTATCGGCGCCGGAGAGCTCACGAGCCTTGACCGATTTGCCATCGGGCGTGGCGACCTTGGTGCCCGCTGTCACATACAAGCCGGCTTCGACGATGCAGTCGTCGCCCAGTGAGATACCCAGCCCCGCGTTGGCGCCCAACAGGCACCGCTTGCCTATAGAAATGACTTCGGTCCCACCGCCGGACAACGTGCCCATGATCGACGCTCCGCCGCCGATATCCGACCCGTCGCCCACCACCACGCCGGCTGAGATGCGGCCTTCCACCATCGACGCGCCCAGGGTGCCTGCGTTGTAGTTGACGAAGCCCTCGTGCATCACGGTGGTGCCCGGCGCCAGGTGCGCGCCCAGCCGCACCCGGTCGGCGTCGGCGATGCGTACCCCGGAGGGCATGACGTAGTCGACCATCCGGGGGAACTTGTCGACACCGTAGACCGTCACCGGTCCGCGGCGCCGCAACCGTGCCCGGACCGCCTCGAAACCGTCTATCGCGCAGGGCCCGTGATTAGTCCACACGACATTGGTCAATACCCCGAACAAGCCGCCGGCGTTCAGCCCATGCGGCGCCACCAGCCGGTGCGATAACAGGTGTAGCCGCAGGTAGGCGTCGTAAGCGTCGGCGGCGACGTCGTCTAATGAGCCGATGACGGTGCGCACCGCGACGGTTTCGGTGCTGCGGTCGTCGTCGCGGCCGATCAGCGCGGCCAGTTCCGGCGGCACGTCGGACACTGCGAGGCGCGACGTGGCGCTGGTGCCCGATTCGGTCAGTTCCGGTGCGGGAAACCAGGTGTCGAGGATCGATCCGTTCGATGCGAGGGTCGCCAGGCCGATGCCTGCAGCTCCAGTCACGATCGACACGGTACTTCCCCCGCCGAGCAGACGCAGAATCGCATCCCGAAGGCTCCGACAGTGCGATTCTGTGTCTGCTCGCCGAGCGGGCGTTACCCCAGCTCGGCAACAGATACTCTGGGGCAGTGCTGGACTTGCGCGGGGATCCGATCGAGCTGACCGCAGCGCTGGTAGACATCCCCAGCGAGTCGAGGGACGAAGCGCCTATCGCCGAGGAGGTGGCGACCGCCCTGCGCAACCAGACGTCCGGCTTCGAGATCATTCGCAACGGCAATGCCGTGCTGGCGCGCACCCACCGTCAGCGGCCGTCGCGGGTCCTGTTGGCCGGACATCTGGACACCGTGCCGGCGGCCGGAAACCTGCCCAGCCGTCGCTCATCCGACGACGAGGGTGAGGTGCTGCATGGTTGCGGCACCGCGGACATGAAATCCGGTGATGCGGTGTTCCTGCACCTGGCTGCCACCGTGGCCGAACCGGTGCACGACCTGACGCTGGTGTTCTACGACTGCGAGGAAATCGATGCGGCGGCAAACGGTTTGGGTCGTATCGAGCGCGAGCTGCCGGATTGGTTGTCCGCCGATGTGGCGATCCTGGGAGAGCCCACCGCCGGCTATATAGAGGCCGGCTGCCAGGGCACACTGCGTGTCGTGATCAGCGCGACCGGAACCCGTGCGCATTCGGCACGCTCTTGGTTGGGCGACAACGCAATCCACAAGCTGGGCGCTGTGCTGGACCGGCTCGCCGGATACGCCGCGCGCACCGTCGATATCGACGGTTGCGTCTACCGTGAGGGCCTGTCGGCCGTGCGCGTCGACGGCGGGGTGGGCGGAAATGTGATTCCCGACGCGGCCGCGGTGACGGTCAACTACCGCTTTGCCCCCGACCGGTCGGTGGGCGCCGCGCTGCAACATGTGCACGACGTTTTTGACGGGCTGGACGTGCAGATCGAGCAGACCGACGCTGCGGCAGGCGCGCTGCCTGGCTTGTCCCAACCCGCCGCCAAGGCCCTCGTCGAGGCTGCCGGCGGACAGGTCCGGGCGAAATACGGTTCGCCGGCCTGGGCATACCGGCGGTCAACTTCGGGCCCGGTGACCCCAACCTGGCGCATCGGCGCGACGAACGCGTGCCGGTCGCCCAGATCACCGCCGCCGTTGCGATGCTGCGCGGCTATTTGAGCCGTTAGTGCGGCGGCTAGCGTCAACCATCACGGCGTCACGACAACCTCAACAGTGTCCGCGCCCGCGTCTGCCACGACGGTCAGCACAGCGGCGTTGGGCGCCGAGACGACCTGCCCCACCTCTAACTGCCACCTGATGCCGTGCGACGCCAACGTCGCTACGGTCTGAGCGATCGAGGCGAGGTAGTTGTCGTCGTAGCTGAGCGGCTGCGGTTCAACGGCTGCCCAGATGACACCCACCCGCATCGCGTTGAAACCGTTGGCGGCAAGGAACGCCGCGTCGTCGTCGCCGAACCCGTCGGCGGAGGGCTCGTACGGCGGCACCTTGTACACCTGGTTGAGCCCGTG
>JBEKNM010000408.1:0-4717 GCA_049522835.1 Mycobacterium sp. | reverse complement strand
GCGCGGCGCATAGTCCTGTTGAGCCGCACGGGCGTCGATCGTGAAGTCCTGAACGAGATCTTGAGCGGTCGCGATGTCGAGGTGCATGCCCCGACATGCGATATCACCGACCCCGAAGCGCTGTCGGCGGTCGCGGCCGAGTACGCCGGCGACGGAGCGTCGCTGCTGATTCATACCGCCGGAGCGGCCACATTTGCCCCCCGTGCTCACCTCAGCGATGCTGATCTGGCAAACATGTTGCAAGCCAAAGTGGTTGGTCTGGCCCGGATGGTCGAGGTGTGGCCGGTGCGGCGGGATCTGCGGATCCTGCTGTGCTCGTCGGTGTCCGGGGTGTGGGGTGGCCATGGACATGCCGGGTACTCGGCGGCTAATCGGATGCTCGACGTGTTGGCCGGCCAGTTGCGGGGCGAAGGCTTCGACTGCACAGCGGTCCGATGGGGGCTATGGCCGGGCACCGGCATCGGCGGTGCCGACGAGATCGCACGCATCGAGCGATCCGGATTGGTCGCGATGGATCCCGATGCTGCGATCGCCGCTAGTTTGCGTCACTATGCCGGTGACCCGCTGATCTTTGCCGCCGACTTCGAGCGGCTCCGGGTATTCTTCGAGAGTCAAGGCGCTCCAATGCCGTTCGCGGCGCCTCCGGGGCCGCAGCGCCGACCCGTTCAAGCCAAAGACCAAGCCTGCGGTGCAACAACGGTCGCCGAGGTGGTGCGCGCCGAACTGGCGGCGGCATTGCGGCTCGCGGGACCCGCGTCGGTGGACCTGAGCGCGGCGCTGATCGACCTCGGCCTGGACTCGCTGCTGGCGCTGGACCTGCGTAAGCGGCTGCGGCGAGATATCGGCCGTTCGGTCCCGCTGGCCAGGTTGCTTGGCGGTATCACCGGCGCCGAACTGATCAACGCGCTGCAGCCGGCCCCACCGGTCCAGGCGCGTACTGACACACGGGCGATAAGGTTGGAGTCTTCGCGTGACTGAAACAGCCGGCGCCCGGCTTGACGAGGAGCGCCTGGAGTTATTACGCCACAGGATCGCCGAACGCGGCCTGGCACGGCAGGCGGCGCCGGACGAGGCTGTGGATACGGCGGCGTCCCCGGAAATGTCAGAGGGTCAACGCCGGATGTGGTTCGTCCAGTCGGTGGACCCGGATAGCTCGCTGCTCAACATCTGCGTCTCCTATCGTGTCACCGGCGAGGTCGATGTCCGGCGGTTGCGTCGGGCGGTGAATGCCGTCGCAGCGCGGCACTCGGTGCTGCGCACCACCTACCAGGTCGACAGCGTCGGCGATCCGCACCCGGTCACCCTCGACGATCTGCGGCCTGGCTGGGCAGAGCACGACCTGTCCGAATTGGCCGAGCAGGCCAGGCGATTACGACTGGAAGTATTGGCGCAGCGGGAATTTCGGCTCCCCTTCGATCTGGCCAAGGACTCGCCGCTGCGGATCACCGTCGTGCGGCTGGGCGCCGAGGAGCTGCTGCTGCTGCTCACCGCCCATCACGTCGCGTGGGACGACGGGTCGTGGGCGCCGTTTTTCACCGACTTGGCGAACGCCTACACCGATCCGGATGCCGTGGCGAACGCGCCGATATCGGTGGGCACCGGGCATGTCGGGGCCGCCAACATCGAGGAGGACTTGGCCTACTGGCGGTCTTTGATGACCGATATCCCTGAGCCCCTCGAGCTTCCGGGCCCCACCGGTTCAGTGGTGCCGAGCAGCTGGCGCTCGCAGCGCGTGACAACGGGGTTGTCGGCCGGCACGGTTGACCGCGCGGCTGCGCTGGCCCGGGAAACTGGTGCCACCCCGTACATGGTGTTGATGGCCGCGTTCGGCGCGCTGGTGCATCGCTACACCCACACCACTGACTTCCTGATTGCCGCGCCTGTGCTGAACCGCGGCGCCGGAACCGAAGACGCGATCGGCTATTACGGCAACACGGTGGTGATGCGGATGCGCCCGCAGCCGCGCCAGACGTTCCGCGAGCTGGTCGCCGAAACCCGCGACAGCGCAGTGGGTGCTTTCGCGCATTCGCGCGCCGACCTGGAATGGCTGGTACGCGAGGTCAACCCGGACCGCCGGCACGGCGCCGAGCGCATGACCCGGGTCGGCTTCGGATTGCGTGAGCCTGACGGCGGCGGATTCTGCCCGCCCGGGGTGCGGTGCGAACGCGCCGAGCTGCGCGGTCATTTCAACCAGCTGCCGCTGAGTCTCATGGTCGAACTGGCCAATACGACAACCGGTTCCGCTGCAGACAATGCCGCGTTGGTCGAAGCCGAATACCTGGTCGAAGTGCTGGATCGGCCGTTGGTGGAGCAGCTGCTCGAGCACTACACGGTCCTGCTGGACAACATGCTGGCCCACCCCGACACCGCATTGTCGGGGTGTGGACTGATGAGCGATGCCGACGCCGATTGGCTGCGCACGGTTTCGGCCGGCGACATCTTCACGACACCTGCCGCCACCCTGCCCGCTTTGGTTGCCGAGCGCGCGGCGCAGTCTCCCGACGCCGTCGCGGTGGTCTACGAGCGCCGCCAATACAGCTATCGCGAGATCAACGAGGAAGCAAATCGGCTGGCGCACTGGCTGATCGAGCAGGGAATCGGTACCGAGGACCGGGTCGCTGTTCTGCTGGACAGGTCACCCGAACTGGTCACCACCGCGCTGGGCATCCTCAAGGCCGGGGCGGTCTACCTACCGATCGACCCCACCTATCCCGGCGATCGGCTGGCATTCATCCTGGGCGACGCGGAAGCCGAACTCGTGCTGCGCGAACCGGTCACCGAATTGGCGCACTACCCGGCCAGCGATCCGGGCGCCGACGAGTTGGTGCGGCCGCTGCGCCCGGACAACACCGCCTACCTGATCTACACGTCGGGTTCGACCGGACTGCCCAAGGGTGTTCCGGTTCCGCACGCACCGATCGCCGAGTACTTCGTCTGGTTCGGCGACGAGTACCGGGTAGATGAGACCGACCGGTTGTTGCAAGTGGCGTCGCCCAGCTTCGACGTATCCATCGGCGAGATCTTCGGGACGTTGATCTGTGGTGCGCGGCTGGTGATTCCGCGGCCCGACGGGCTGCGCGACATCGGATACCTGACCGATCTGCTGCGCCGCGAAGGCATCACCTCCATGCATTTCGTGCCATCGCTGCTGGGGCTGTTCCTGTCGCTGCCGGGTGTCAACCAGTGGCGCACGTTGCGCCGGGTGCCTATTGGCGGAGAGGCGCTGCCCGGCGAGATCGCCGACAAGTTTCATGCCACCTTCGATGCGTTGCTGTACAACTTCTACGGCCCCACCGAGACCGTCGTCAATGCCACCAGCTACCAGGTGGAGGGCACCCAGGGCACCCGGGTAGTGCCGATCGGCCGGCCCAAGATCAATACGCAGGTGCATCTGCTCGACGATGCGCTGCAACCGGTGCCGGTAGGAGTGATCGGCGAAATCTACATCGGCGGAACGCATGTCGCACGCGGTTACCATCGCCGGCCGGGTTTGACGGCCGAACGTTTCGTCGCCGACCCGTTCACGCCGGGCGGACGGTTATACCGCTCCGGAGACTTGGCGCGGCGCAACGGCGACGGGGATATCGAATTCGTCGGCCGCGCCGATGAGCAGGTGAAGATCCGCGGCTTCCGTATCGAGCTGGGCGAAGTCGCGGCCGCCATCTCCGTCGACCCCAGCGTCGGGCAGGCGGTCGTGGTGGCCGCGGACCTGCCACAGCTGGGCAAGAGTCTGGTGGGGTATGTGACCCCAGGTGGCCCGGACACCGTGGACGTCGAACGCATCCGGGCCCGGGTGGCTGCGGCGCTGCCGGAATACATGACTCCTGCCGCCTATGTGGTGCTCGATGAGATTCCGATCACCGCGCACGGCAAGATCGACCGGGCGGCTCTGCCACAGCCGCAGATCGCGGCCCGAACCGAATACCGCGAACCCAGAACGGCGTCCGAGCGGCGGATCGCCGCGCTGTTTTCCGACTTGCTCGGCCACGACCGGGTGGGCGTTGACGACTCGTTCTTCGATCTCGGGGGGCACTCGCTGGTGGCCACCAAGCTGGTCGCCGCGATCCGATCGGAATGCGTCGTCGAGCTTGGCATCCGGGATGTTTTCGAGCTGGCGACTGTTGGCCGGCTGGCCGACCGAGTCGATCAGCTGCGCGCCGGCGGCCTGGCGCCGTCGCGGCCCAAGCTGATCGCGACTGTCCACGACGGGCCGATGCCGCTATCGGCGTCGCAGCTGCGGAGCTGGTTCGCCTTCCGCGTCGAGGGCCCCAGTCGGGTCTACAACATTCCGTTCGCCGCGCGGCTCTCCGGGCCATGGGATGTCGAGGCCTTGGTCACCGCTGTCGGAGACGTCGTCGCCCGTCACGAAATCTTGCGCACCACCTATGTGGAAGTCGACGGCGTCCCCTATCAGGTGATCAACCCCGTCGCGGAGCTTTCGGTACGCCGGGCCACCGGCGAAAGCGAGGCCTGGTTAACCGAGCAGCTCGACGTCGAGCGTCGGCACAGCTTCGTGCTGGACCGCGATTGGCCGATTCGGGTCGCCGTGCTGCAGATCGGTGGCGAGCACGTTTTGTCGCTGGTGGTTCACCACATCGCGGCCGATCACTGGTCGGCAGGCGTGCTGTTCGCAGACGTGATCGCCGCCTACCGGGCCCGACACGCAGGCGAAGTACCGTCATGGGCGCCGCTTCGCGTGCAGTACGCCGACTACGCG
>JBEKNM010000407.1:0-4733 GCA_049522835.1 Mycobacterium sp. | reverse complement strand
CACAGCTGGTTGAGGTCCTCCTCCAGCTGCTTGGCCGACACCCCCAGCTCGGCGGCGGCCTCGGCGCGGGTGATCCGCGGATTGGCCTGGAAATACGGCACCATGTTGAGCAGCCGCACCAGGCGAGTGGACACGGGTGTCATGCGCGCCGCTCTCCCCCGCAAGCGGGTGGTTCCCCCACCCCCGGACCGCTCAGGCCTGCTTGGGCGCGCAACCGGGCCAGCACATCCTCGCGCAGCGACTGTGGCTCGAGCACGATGGCGTCGGCCCCGTAGCCGGCAATGTCACGTGCCAGCCGGTCAGTGGATCCGATGTCGAGTTCGATCACCTCGCCATCGCGGCCGCCCAGGTGCCGAGCACCTGTGGACCTTCCGGCGCGCCGCAATGCGGTGGCCCGCCCGCCGGCGACCCACACTCGGGCCTGCCCGCCGGTCGATGCTGCTGAAACTTCACTGACCGTGTCGGACACGATCCTGCGCAGGTCGACGTCGTCGGGCACCGTGATCGCGCCGGCCGGACCGATCGGCGTGACCTCAGCACCGATCCGCGAGAGCCGGAACACACGGGTGTCGTCGCGGTCGCGGTCGTGGCCGACCAGATACCAGCGGCCCTTCTCGGTGATCACGCCCCACGGCTCGACCGTGCGCGTGGTGTAGGGCTCGGCCCGCGACGGCCGGTGCGGGAACTGCACCGCCTGCCGGGAATCGATGGCCGACAATAGGATTCCGAGAACATCCTCCGACCCGCGCAGACCCGGTACCCCGGCCGGAGAGGCGATGGCCACCGGGGCCCCTGTCTCGAAGGGATCGACGTCCACCCCGGCGGCGCGCAGCTTGAGCAACGCCCCCTGGGTCGCGGTGATCAGCTCTGGCGACTCCCACAGCTGGGTGGCGACGGCTACCGCGGCTGCCTCGTCCGGGGTCAGCTCGACCGGGGGCAGGGAGTAGGCGTCGCGGTTGATCCGGTAGCCCTCGGTGGGGTCCAAGACCGACACCCTGCCGACCTCCAGCGGGATGCCGAGGTCACGCAACTCGTTCTTGTCCCGCTCGAACATCCGGGAGAACGCCTCAGCGCTGGGGCTATCCGAATAACCCGCCACAGTGGACCTGATTTTGTCCGCGGTGATGTAGCCCCGGGTGGACAGCAGGGCGATGACAAGGTTTACCAGCCGTTCGACTTTCGAGGTCGCCACCCATAGCAGCATAGGGGTGCAGCAGAGCCAGTTCGAGATGGCTGTGTCGGTCATGTCGGCGAATTTGAGTGAGGAGGTCGCAGGCAGCCCTTCTAGTGATGATCGGAACTGCCTCCGTATGACCCAGCACGGGTCCCTGCGGCTCCTGCCAGAGCTCCGATACACCATCGCGTTGGTCAAATGATCCGCTGACGTGTAGCGTTGATGTCGTTGGTTCTCAGCCAGTCCGGAGCGGTCAAGTCATGAGCCGCGAGCATCTGCTCCACCGGAAATCTAACAAACCAGTCGACTGCGGCGGCGCCGGTTCACGTGCCTCCGAATGATTCAGCGCGTCCAATGATGCGATTCTGACAAACACAGTCAATCTGGCAGTGCCGCGAAACACGGTCACGGCCAGGCACTTTCGCGAAACCTTGTCGAGGTTATGCGTCCAATCAGATCGGCCGGCCACCCCGACTGGTTTACAAACTTAAGAAAGAAATGACGATCAGTCACCCCGCCGCTGCACACCTCCCCGACGCGCCGGCGCCGGCGCCGGCGCCGGCACAAGGATTAACAAGATCTCTCGCACCCGGACTGAAACCGGATGCGGGTCGGCGACGACCCCAACACCTGGTCGTCGCACGGTCATCCGCAGTCGGCGGCTGACCACCACAGAAGGGATACACCCATGGGAATCGTCGATAAGACCAAAAATGCCGCTCAGGACGTCGCCGGTAAGGTCAAGGAGCAGGCCGGCAAGGTTACTGGAGACAGGCACACCGAAGGCCAAGGCAAAAAGGACCAAGCCAAGTCGAGCGTGAAGAAGGCCGGCGAAAACATCAAGGACGCGGTCAAGTAACGGCTATTGGTATGGCCTGCCGCCGACCGCGGTCGCAGGCCATACCGATTCCGCCAGCACCGAAATTCCTTAAAACTTCAGTACGACAAGACGATTCGCTGATCCCGACGATTCGTTAAGCCCCGGGCGCGCACGCCCAAGAAGTCCGAAGCAGATAGACCCGAAATCGTCAGGAGAAAAACGTGACTCACACAAACACCGACAAGCTCATCGCTCAACTTCGCATACTGCATCACCTCACCAACAGCGAGGTGCAGATCGCACAAACCCGGCGGGCGCAGGCCCGCAACGATGCTGTGCGCCAAGAATTTATGACGAACGCGGCCAATGCGCAAGAACGCGCGGGGCTGATCGCGGCGGCGCTGCGTGAACTCGGCGGCGTTCCCGACGTAGTCACCCCGGCGCTGGGCCGCGCTTCCGCACTGGCCAAGGCGGTAGTCGAACAGGTTCAACCGATAACGGCCGCGCTGTTCGGTGACCTCGCCCTAGAACACCAACTGTTCGACCGCGCGCGCTATCTCGAGGTCCTGGCCGACACGGCCGACCATCACGACACCCGATTGCTTGCGCGGCGTCTGCAGGCTGCCCATCAAGAAACCATTGACTGGATCACCTCGGTGCTCGCCCAAGAAGCCTCCGGAAAGCCCACCGCGGTGCAGCCCACCCCGGTGCAGAAGGCAGTGGGTCGACTCACCAGGGCGGCCAATTACCCGACCCGCTGGACTGCCGCGCGGATCAACCGAACCGCCGAGGCCCTTGCCCGCACCCGTTCACGCGTCGCCACCGTCACCGAAGCCGCCGCCGACACCTTGACCGCCGGCCGCGACGCTGGACTCCAGCAAGCAGAACGGATCGCCACCCGAAGAGGGGCACGCACCATAGCGACCACCCTGCACCGAACACGCGTGCTCACCGGCGGCCTCAGCGAAGACGAATTACCTGTCGACAACTTCGACGACCTCACCGTCAGCGAAGTCGAGACGCAGGTGACGCAACTCACCGACTCGGCCGCAGTGGCCGCCCTGCTGCGCTACGAGCACAACCACAAGGACCGGGCCGGCGCGACCACCGCCATCGAGAACCAACTGGCCGCGCTCAGGGCGCAGGACAGCAACAGAAACTGACGCACCGGTCTCCGACGGCGGGCCACTCGGCGAGAAACGACTTGTGTGCTGGGCGCAGAAGTGAATCGCGATCGCATCGTGAAGATTGCCTGCGAGGTTTGCGGCAGCAATCTACATGCTGGCGATCAGCCGTTTGACCCGCTCGTCGACCGCTCGGAATGGGTCTTTGCACAGCACGGTGCGCTGCGCCTGGTCGTTGAGCTTGAGGTGGACCCAGTCAACGGTGAAGTCGCGCCCGGCCGCCTGGGCGGCGCTGATGAACTCACCGCGCAGCCTGGCGCGGGTGGTCTGCGGCGGATGGTCGACGGCCTCCGCGATGTCCTCGTCGGTGGTGACGCGCGTCGCCAGGCCCTTGCGCTGTAGCAGATCGAAGACACCGCGACCGCGCTTGATGTCGTGGTAGGCCAGATCCAGCTGGGCGATCTTCGGGTCGGCCAGCTCCATGTTGTAGCGGTCCTGGTAGCGCTGGAACAGCTTGCGTTTGATCACCCAGTCGATCTCGGTGTCCACCTTGGCGAAGTCCTGGCTCTCAACGGCGTCGAGCTGACGGCCCCACAGGTCGACGACCTGCTCGATCTGCGCGTTGGGCTCCCGGACCTGCAGATGCTCGACGGCGCGGGTGTAGTACTCGCGCTGGATGTCCAACGCACTGGCCTGGCGCCCGCCGGCCAGCCGCACCGGCCGACGGCCGGTGACGTCGTGGCTGACCTCGCGGATCGCGCGGATGGGGTTGTCCAGCGAGAAGTCGCGGAACGGGACTCCGGCTTCGATCATCTCCAGCACCAGCGCCGCGGTGCCCACCTTCAGCATGGTGCTGGTCTCGCACATGTTGGAGTCGCCGACGATGACGTGCAGCCGCCGGTACTTCTCGGCGTCGGCGTGCGGCTCGTCGCGGGTGTTGATGATCGGCCGACTGCGGGTGGTGGCCGAGGAGACGCCCTCCCAGATGTGCTCGGCACGCTGGGAAAGGCAGAACGTCGCGGCCTTGGGGGTCTGCAGCACCTTGCCGGCCCCGCAGATCAGCTGGCGGGTGACCAAGAAGGGCAGCAGCACATCGGAGATCCGGGAGAACTCGCCGGCCCGCACGATCAGATAGTTCTCGTGACAGCCGTAGGAGTTGCCTGCCGAATCGGTGTTGTTCTTGAACAGGTAGATGTCCCCGCCGATGCCCTCGTCGGCAAGCCGCTGCTCGGCGTCGACGAGCAGATCTTCCAGCACCCATTCGCCGGCCCGGTCGTGGGTAACCAGCTGCACCAGGCTGTCGCATTCGGCGGTTGCGTACTCCGGATGGCTGCCCACGTCGAGGTACAGGCGGGCACCGTTACGCAGGAAAACGTTCGAGCTACGGCCCCACGACACCACCCGGCGGAACAGGTAGCGGGCGACCTCGTCCGGGCTGAGCCGCCGGTGACCGTGAAAAGTGCAGGTGACACCGAACTCGGTCTCGATGCCCATGATTCGCCGCTGCACCTAATCGAGGGTACTTGTTGTCTGAGCGCGACGGTGAGCAGCCGCGCCAGGAGATGATTTCAAGATGGCAGTCACGGTGCTCGGCCGGCGATACGGAACCCACGAA
>JBEKNM010000406.1:0-4735 GCA_049522835.1 Mycobacterium sp. | reverse complement strand
GTCGACCTGCTGTTGGTGGGGCCCAGCTTCATCCTTATCGCCATCGTCACGCCCCGGACCAAGAACTCGGCCAGCATCCTGCTGCTCGTCCTTCTGCTGGCCGGCTTCGGCTGGATGGTCAGCTCTCGCATGGTGCGCGGGATGACCATGAGCTTGCGCGAACGCGAATTCATCCGGGCCGCACGGTATATGGGTGTCTCCAGCCGGCGGATCATCATCGGCCACGTGGTGCCCAACGTGGCATCCATCTTGATCATCGACGCCGCCCTCAACGTCGCCTCCGCGATCCTGGCCGAAACCGGCTTGAGTTTTCTCGGTTTCGGCATTCAGCCGCCCGATGTGTCGTTAGGTACCCTGATCGCCAATGGCACCCAGTCCGCGACCACGTTCCCGTGGGTGTTCTTGTTTCCGGCCGGAATCTTGGTGCTGATTCTGGTGTGCGCCAACCTGACCGGCGATGGCCTGCGCGACGCGCTCGACCCCGGCAGCAAGACCCTGCGCGGTGGTGGCCGATGAGCCCATTACTCGAAGTGACCGATCTGGCCGTCACCTTCCCGACGGACGGCCAACCGGTGACCGCGGTGCGTGGCATCAGCTACAGCATCGACCCCGGGGAAGTGGTAGCCATGGTCGGGGAATCGGGATCGGGTAAGTCCGCGGCGGCGATGGCAGTGGTGGGCCTGCTGCCGGAGTACGCCCAAGTGCGCGGCTCGGTCCGGTTGCACGACACCGAGCTGTTGGGCCTTGCCGACGATGCGATGTCGCGGTTCCGCGGCAAGGCGCTCGGCACGGTGTTCCAGGATCCGATGTCTGCGCTGACCCCGGTCTACACCGTCGGCGACCAGATCGCCGAGGCCATCGAGGTACACCAGCCCCGCGTCGGGAGGAAGGCCGCCCGCCGGCGCGCAGTGGAACTGCTCGAGCTCGTCGGCATTGCGCAAGCGGAACGACGGGCCCGCGCGTTTCCGCATGAACTGTCCGGTGGCGAACGGCAACGGGTGGTCATCGCAATCGCGATCGCGAACGATCCGGACCTGCTGATTTGCGACGAACCCACCACCGCACTGGATGTCACCGTGCAGGCCCAGATCCTCGAAGTGCTCAAGACGGCGCGCGACGTCACCGGCGCCGGAGTACTCATCATCACCCACGACCTCGGTGTGGTCGCCGAGTTCGCCGACCGGGCGCTGGTCATGTATGCCGGCCGGGTCGTCGAGTCCGCCGGAGTACACGACCTTTATCGAGATCGCCAGATGCCCTACACCGTAGGGCTGTTGGGCTCAGTTCCCCGTTTGGACGCCGCACAGGGCGCCCGGCTGGTGCCCATACCCGGTGCGCCTCCGTCGTTGGCCGGCCTCGAACCGGGATGCCCTTTCGCGCCGCGCTGCCCACTGGTTATCGATGAATGTCACACTGAGGAACCAGAATTGGTCGTAGTCGGGGCCCATCACCGGGCAGCCTGTATCCGCACCGACCAGGTGAACGGGCGCAGCGCAGCCGACATCTATGGGATCAAAACCGCTACACATGCAGCAGAACCCGGCGACTCGTCTGTCGTCGTGCGAGTACGTGATCTGGTCAAGACCTACCGGCTGACGAAGGGCGTGGTGCTGCGCCGCGCTATCGGCGAGGTCCGCGCGGTCGACGGCGTCAGTTTTGAGTTGCAACAGGGTCGCACCTTGGCCATTGTCGGTGAGTCCGGTTCGGGTAAGTCGACCACATTGCACGAGATCCTGGAACTCGCTGCGCCACAATCGGGATCGATCGAAGTGCTCGGCACCGATGTCGCCACCCTGAGCCCGGCGGGCCGACGATCGCTGCGACGCCACATTCAGGTGGTGTTCCAGGACCCGATAGCGTCCTTGGACCCGCGATTGCCCGTCTTCAACCTGATCGCTGAACCGCTGCAGGCCAACGGGTTCAGCAACGGCGACACCCACGCGCGCGTCGCCGAGCTGCTCGACATCGTCGGATTGCGTCGCGCCGACGCAACTCGCTACCCTGCCGAGTTCTCCGGCGGACAGAAACAACGCATCGGCATCGCCCGGGCGCTGGCATTGCAGCCCCAGATCCTGGCGCTCGACGAACCGGTGTCCGCCCTCGATGTCTCCATCCAAGCTGGAATCATCAACCTGCTGCTCGACCTGCAAGAGCGGTTCAGTTTGTCATATCTATTTGTTTCCCATGACCTTTCGGTGGTCAAGCACCTCGCCCACGAGGTAGTCGTGATGTACGCCGGCACGATTGTGGAGCAGGGCGATAGCCAGCAGGTCTTCAGCAATCCGAAACACGATTACACACGGCGGCTGCTCGGCGCGGTGCCGCAACCGGACCCGAGCAAACGTGACTAGCCCAAGGTTTCGGCGCCGCGCCGGTCGAGCCGCGATAACGGCGCTCGTCACCGCGGTTGTGCTGTCCGGATGCTCGGCGGCCACCAACCTCGCGCCCGCGGCCGGCAACAACGCTGAGGTCGGCACCACCAGCGATGTCAACCCGCAAGATCCCGCCACGCTGCGAGACGGCGGCAGCCTGCGGCTGGCGCTCAGCGACTTCCCGCCAAACTTCAACATTTTGCACATCGACGGGAACTCGGCCGAGGTCGGCGCCATGATGAAAGCCACTCTGCCGCGGGCGTTCATCATCGGTGCGGATGGCTCGGCGAAGGTCGACACCAACTACTTCACCAGCATCGAACTCACCGGGACCGCCCCGCAGGTGGTTACCTACACCATCAATCCGAAGGCCGTATGGTCCGACGGCACGCCGATCACCTGGCAGGACATCGCCAGCCAAATCCATGCCACGAGCGGAGCCGATCCGGCCTTCGCGATCGCCGGACCCAGCGGTGCCGACCGAGTCGCAACGGTGACGCGGGGCGTCGATGACCGGCAGGCCATCATGACCTTCGCCAAGCCGTATGCCGAGTGGCGCGGCATGTTCGCCGGCAACGGTATGTTGCTGCCCAGCAGCATGACCTCCACACCTGATGCGTTCAACAAAGGCCAACTCGATTCGCCCGGCCCGTCGGCCGGTCCGTTCATCGTGTCTTCGCTGGATCGGACCACGCAGCGAATCGTGTTGACCCGCAACCCGAAATGGTGGGGGAACCGAGCACGCCTGGACACCATCACCTACCTGGTGCTCGATGATGCCGCCCGGCTGCCGGCACTGCAGAACAACACGATCGACGCGAGCGGAATCGGCACGGTAGACCAGCTGACCATCGCTGCGCGCACCAGCGGCATCTCGATCCGGCACGCTCCCGCCCCGAGCTGGTCTCACTTCACGTTCAACGGTGCCGCCGGGTCGATCCTCGCCGACAAAGCACTGCGCCTCGCCGTCTCCAAGGGCATCGACCGGCGCACCATCGCCAAGGTGGTCCAGTACGGCCTCACCAGTGATCCGGTGCCATTGAACAACCACATATACGTCGCCGGGCAGCAGGGCTATCAGGACAACAGCGACATCGTCCCCTACGACCCAGAGCAAGCCAAAAAAGAGCTGGACGCGCTGGGCTGGAAAGTCAATGGGCAGTTCCGGGAGAAGGACGGTCGCCAACTGGTCGTCCGCGATTTGTTCTACGACGCGCAGGGCAGTCGGCAGTTTGCCGAGATAGCGCAGCACAGCCTCGCGCAGATCGGCGTCAAACTCGAACTTGTAGCCAGGTCCGGCAGCGGCTTCTTCAGCAATTACGTCAACGTCGGTGCTTTCGATATTGCGCAGTTCGGCTGGCTCGGCGACGCCTTCCCGCTCTCGGCGCTCACGCAGATTTACCTCTCCAATGGAGAGAGCAATTTCGGCAAGATCGGTAGCCCGGAGATCGACGCCGCGATCGCGCGGACGCTCGAAGAACTCGATCCGGGCAAAGCGCGGGCATTGGCCAACGACCTGGACAAGCTCATCTGGGCCGAAGGATTCAGCCTGCCGCTGACCCAATCTCCCGGCAACATCGCGGTGCGCAGCACGCTGGCCAATTTCGGCGCAGCCGGTCTGGCCGACCTGGATTACACCGCGATCGGGTTCATGCGGACCTGAGCCGCCGCCAGCGCGGCGCTATCGCCGGTAGGGCACCCTCGGCAGCGGCCACCACGTCGATCGCCTTCCACAGCAAGCGCTGCGTAGGGCGCGCCGGTATCGCGTCTAGTCTCGACGCCTGATTGGCAAGCTCGTCGAGTTCGCCGCGCCATACGGAGCCAGCGATGCCCAGGGCAGCGGGCTCACGAAAGTCCAGCGCGCTGTGCCCCATAGTCGGCAGCGTCAACAGCAGCGAATTCGGCAGCAGTGACGCGACTCGCGTGGCCACCGCCGGGGGCGTGATGAGATCGCGGCCACCGGAAACCACGGCCGTGGGCCAGTTGAATTTCGGCATCTCGGCCACCAGGTCGTAAGGCTCCGCTTCGAAAGCAGCCGTTTCGGTGAGCGCTTCGCGTACCGCCACCGCGGGGTCGAGCGGTAGGCCGTCCGGTTCGGCGGCGTAGTCGAGTTCGCGGAACGCGATGCGGCTCACCAGATCGATTTCGTAGCGGTGAGGCACCGTGCGAGCCACCAACCCGGTGAAACGGAATAGGCTACTCCACAACTTAATTCGGCCATCCAGCAACAGGTCGAGTTGGCGATCGAGCAGAGCAGCCCCGCCGTAGCCGTAGACTGTGGCGGCGACTTGCCCCGCTGCGGCGGTCATTACTCCGGCCTCGACGAGCTTGCGCACCTTGGGCGCCAACGCAGCGGTTTCCGG
>JBEKNM010000405.1:0-4743 GCA_049522835.1 Mycobacterium sp. | reverse complement strand
TTCAATTCCGCCAGTTCGGCGGCCGCGCCGAATTCGCCGGCCCGATCAGCACGGTGCGCTGCTTCCAGGACAACGCGTTGCTGAAATCGGTGCTCTCGCAGCCGGGTGCGGGCGGGGTGCTGGTGATCGACGGTGCCAGCTCCGTGCATGCGGCGCTCGTTGGAGACCTCATCGCCGAATTGGCCCGCTCCAACGGATGGGCCGGGCTAGTCGTCAACGGCGCAGTTCGCGACGCCGCCGCGTTGCGCGGCATCGACATCGGCATCAAGGCGCTCGGCACCAATCCTCGCAAAAGCGCCAAGACCGGCGCCGGGGAGCGCGACGTCGAGGTGAGTCTGGGCGGTGTGACGTTCGTGCCGGGCGAAATCGTCTACAGCGACGACGACGGTATTATCGTGGTCGCCAAAGGCGCTTAAACCGCCGCTAAACCGCCACCGGGGCCGGCTTTTTAGCGAACCGCAGGCCTTCGTCGTCGATCTTGCCGCGCCGGATCAGGCGGACGTCGCGCAGATAGTTCTGGTTTAACCGCCAGGGGGTGCGTGAGCCCTGCTTGGGCAACTCGTCCAGTGAGCGCAGCACATAACCGGGAGCGAACTCCATGAACGGCCGCTCCTCGACGGCTGAACCAGGGTGCTCGACCACGACGGCGTCAAATCCCTTGGCGTCCATGTGATTCAACAGACGGCAGACGAACTCCGAAACCAGATCCGCCTTCAGCGTCCACGACGCATTGGTGTAGCCGACGGTGTAGGCCATGTTGGGCAGGCCGGAAAGCATCATGCCCTTGTAGGCCATCGTCTTGGTGAGGTCCACCGCTTGGCCGTCGACGGTTACGGTCGCACCACCGAACAGCTGCAGGTTCAATCCCGTCGCGGTGATGATGATGTCGGCCGGCAGTTCATGGCCCGAGTTGAGCCGGATGCCGGTCGCGGTGAACCGCTCAATGGTGTCGGTGACCACGTCGGCCTGCCCGTGCCGGATGGCGCGGAACAAATCACCGCTGGGAACCAGGCACAGCCGCTGATCCCAGGGGTTGTAGTGCGGGTTGAAGTGCTTTCTAAAGTCATAGCCCTCGGGAAGCTGACGCTTGACCATGCCCAGGAACATATTTCGCATCCGGTTCGGCCACTTCCGGCAGGCCCCGTACACCGCCGCCTGCCGCGCCACGTTCTTCCACCGAACCACGGTGTAGGCCGTGCTCTGGGGCAGCCAGCGGTTGAGCCTCTCGGCCATTTTGTCGCGCTTTGGTTGAGAGACGATGTAACTCGGTGAGCGCTGCAGCATTGTGACGTGCTTGGCGCCTGAAGTCGCCAGCGCCGGAATCAGCGTGACCGCGGTGGCGCCGCTGCCGATCACGACGATGTTCTTGTCGGCGTAGTCGAGGTGCTCGGGCCAGTGTTGCGGGTGGATGATCGGGCCGTTGAAATCCTCCGCGCCCAGGAACGAGGGCGCATAGCCCTGTTCGTAGTTGTAATAACCGCTGCATAGGAAGAGGAACGAGCAGGTGATCGCGCTCCTCGTGCCGTTGCTTTCGATGTTCACGGTCCAGCGGTTGTCCGTATTCGACCAGTCGGCGCTGAGTACTTTCTGGTTGAGCCGGATACGCTTGTCGATGCCGTACATGGCCGCGGTGCCTTTGACGTAGTCAAGGATCGGCTTGCCGTCGGCAATGGCCTGGCGCTCGGTCCAGGGCCGGAAGCGAAAGCCCAGGGTGTGCATGTCGGAGTCGGACCGAATTCCCGGGTAACGGAAAAGATCCCAGGTACCCCCCATGGCTTCCCGCTTCTCCAGGATGGCGTAGCTCTTGGTCGGGCAACGGTCCTGCAAGTGCCAGGCCGCGCTCACGCCGGAGATACCGGCGCCCACAATGACGACGTCAAGGTGCTCAGTCATGGGCCCACGCTATCAACGGTATGTTGAGTAAGTCAACACACTGTCCGAGTACTCAACACAGTGTAAAGTAGCAGCCGTGACTACCGCGAGTTCGACTCGGGCCCTGCGGGGCCGGCGTTCCACGCGTCCTTCCGGCGACGACCGCGAGCAGGCGATCCTGACAACTGCCGAGCGGTTGCTCGAAGAGCGCGCGTTGGCCGACATCTCCGTCGACGACCTGGCCAAAGGTGCCGGCCTTTCGAGGCCGACGTTCTACTTCTATTTCAAGTCCAAAGAAGCGGTGCTGCTGTCGCTGCTCGAGCCGATGATCGCCGGCGCCGACGCGGAGTTCGAGGGCGCCGTGCAACGCCTGCCCACCGATCCGCACCGGGTGTGGCGAAATGGCATCAAAGTGTTCTTCAGCGCGTTCGACTCGCACCGTGCGGTGGCCCGGGCAGCGGCGGAGGCGCTGGCCACCAGCTCGGAGCTCCGGGCCGTGTGGTCGGGTTTCATGCAGAAGTGGGTCGACCAGACGGCGGCGATGATCACCGCAGAACGAGCGCGGGGCGCCGCACCGGAGACCATCCCGGCCGCAGACCTGGCGACGTCGCTGAACCAGATGAACGAGCGCACCATGATGGCCACCCTGTCCGCCGAACAGCCGGCGGTAACCGAGGACCGCGTCGTCGACGCCCTCGCCCACATCTGGGTCAGCAGCATCTACGGCAGCATCGACGCGGAGGCCCGCTAGCAGCGCCAGGTGTCGGCGCAATGTGGCATAATCGAATGTATGTTCGATGGTGTGATTGTCGGGTTCGGCGAGACGGTCGAGCGGAACCATCCCTCGGACACGGCGGCGTCGGCCGCTGTGGTGGAGCGGATCTGTGCGTTCTCACGCGCGGAGAATCGTGCTGCGGCCGCGCAGCTGGGTGCGATCGGCGAGTTGTTCGGCTATCGGCTGTCGCGCTGCTCGGACACCGAGGACTGGGCGATCGACACCATGGAGGCGGTGGCCGCCGAGGTGGCCGCGGCGTTGCGGATCAGTCAGGGCCTGGCCGGTAGCCGGCTGCGGTATGCCCGCGCGATGCGCGAGCGGCTGCCGAAGGTGGGCGAGGTGTTTGCCGTCGGGGATATCGACTATCGGGTGTTTCAGACGATCGTGTACCGCACCGATCTGATCGACGACGAGGCGGTGCTGACGCGGGTGGATGCCGAGCTGGCCGCGAACGTGGCGCGCTGGCCCTCGATGTCGCGGGGCCGGCTCTCGGGCAAGGTCGACCGCATCGTGGTGGCCGCCGACGCCGACGCGCTGCGGCGGCGCACGAAACGCCAGCGTGACCGCGAGATCTATCTCGGCGAACCGCACGACGGCCTCTGCGAGCTCGCGGGCAGCCTGCTCAGCCCCGACGCCCATGCCCTCGACACCCGGTTGAGTGGGTTGGCGGCCACGGTGTGCGAACACGATCCCCGCACCCGTGATCAACGCCGCGCCGATGCCCTGGGCGCGCTGGCCGCCGGCGCAGACCGGTTGGGATGTCGATGCCGGCGCCCCGACTGCACGGCGGGCACCAGGCGCGCGGCTTCCCCGGTGGTCATCCACGTCATCGCCGAGCAGGCCAGCCTCAACGGCGGCGCCCCGGCCACCGAAGTGGCCGCCGACGGGCTCATCGCCTCAGAGCTGATCGCCGAGCTGGCCGCCACCGCCAAACGGGTGGCGCTGGTTCACCCCGGCGATGCACCACCCGAACCCGGCTACACTCCCTCGGCTGCGCTGGCCGACTTCGTGCGGTGCCGGGACCTGACCTGCCGGTGGCCCGGCTGCGACCGTCCGGCGCGCAACTGCGACCTCGACCATACGATCCCGTATGCCGAGGGCGGACCCACCCACGCTGGGAACCTCAAGTGCTATTGCCGCACCCACCACCTGGTCAAAACCTTCTGGGGCTGGCGTGAGCAGCAGTTGGCCGACGGCACCCTGATTTTGACCTCGCCGGCGGGGCAGACCTATGTCACCACTCCGGGCAGCGCGCTGCTGTTTCCCAGCCTGTGTCACACCGTTGGCGGCATGCCCGCGCCCGAAACTGACCCGCCGGTCGACTACCGCGGCGAGCGCACCGCGATGATGCCCAAACGCCACCGCACCCGCGCCCAACTCCGCGCTCAGCGCATTGCCGCCGAACGCCGACAAAACCGAACCGCACGCCAAACTCCCCCATTCCACCCCGAGCCCTGCCACTCCGGAGCCCGCGATGCCCCCGCCGATGAGGAACCGCCACCCTTCTGAGGGCCGGTCAGACGCGTCGATCCTGCACGCGGACCTCGATTCGTTCTATGCGTCCGTAGAACAGCGCGACGACCCCATGTTGCGCGGCCGCCCGGTGATCGTGGGCGGCGGAGTAGTGCTGGCCGCAAGCTACGAGGCCAAGGCCGCAACATCGACCACCGCCGCGTGACCACCGGGCAGGTGACGTCGACGGTGCCGAGTCCCGCATTGTGGACCGCCGATGCGTCGCGCTCCAGACCAACGATGATGACGGCTATTTGCTGCGCATATCGTTAACGAACCTCTGGGTCTCCTCCCAGGAGGGCAGGAGGCCAGACGCACGCACTTCCTCGAAGCTGGGAGCGGCCGCATCCCGGTCAGACAAGCTGGGAGCGGCGCCGTCGACCAGCGGCCAGTCGATTGCCAGGGCTGGGTCGGTGGCGCGGATGGTGTGCTCGCGCTGCGGGTTGTATTCCGCCGAGCACAGGTACATGACCGTCGAATTATCTTGCAGTGCAAGAAATCCGTGCCCGAGTCCTTCGGAGATGTAGATCGTCCTGCGATCTTTATCATCGAGCAGAACTGAGTCCCACTGGCCGAATGTTGGT